>JAJYKG010000015.1 GCA_021788795.1 Thermoplasmata archaeon
AAACGTGGCAGCGGCGGGAACCCGGACCCCGCGCAAGCCGCCAATAGCCGTGCGGCCGGGAAGGGGTCCGCAGGGGCGGAGTTCCTGGGGTTGCGGGGTGCGAGCCATGCCTAAAGTCCAGGTCGACGGCATCGTCTTCATCGTGGGCTTCCAGCTCCTCGCGGGCCCGCTCGGATGGGGGTCCCGGTTCTTCCTCTCGTCCGGCCTGGTCGTCGTCGGGTTGGCCGTCGCCGCGCTCCTCCGTGCGGAGTGACCGGCGGGCCGCCGCTCCCGGCTCGGCTCACGGCACGACGAGGATGTCCACGAGGAGCCCGGCCGCGAGCAGGAGGCCCGTCACGAGGGTCGTCAGGATCATCCCCGCGTTCGAGGGGATGAGCGCGTGGGGGTCGCCTCCGGCCTTCCGCAGTCCGAGGACGGGCTTCACCGCGAGGGGCAGCGCGAGGAACGCAAGCAACGCCCACGGCGTGAGCCCCGCGACCGCCACGCCGACTGCGAGGACGGCGTACGCGGCCGCGACGACCCCGGTGAAGACCGTCGTCGAGCGGGCCACGCCGAGGCGCACGACGAGGGTGCGTTTGCCCACGGAGGCGTCCGCGGGGATGTCCGGGACCTCGTTGATCCAGAGGATCCCCGTGACCAGCAGGCCGAGGCACGCGGACAGGACGATCGCCGCGGGGTCGAAGGCCCGCGTCAGGACGAAGTACGTCCCCAGGAGCACGATGGGCCCGAACTCGATCCCCACCGCGACCTCGCCGACCCCGTGGTGGGCGAGCCGGAAAGGCGGCCCGACGTAGGCGTAGGCGACGAGGACGCCGAAGCCGCCGAGCACGAGGAGGGGCCACCCGACGAGGGCCGCGAGATACAGTCCGATCGCCGAGCCGGCGGCAAGGAAGGCCATCGCGACGGCGAGGTGGGCCGTCGGATCCAGCACGCCCCGGATCAGGACGCGGCCGCCGCCCGCGAACGGGTTCAGGTGCCGCACCGCGAGGTCGTTCCCGCTCCGGAAGTCCCAGGCGTCGTTCCCCATGTTCGCGCCGATGTGGATGCACGCCGCGCCGATGGCGGCGAGGGCGAACCGGAGCGGGTCGAAGGCCGCGCGGAGGTCCCACGCGGCCAGTCCGGCCACGAGGACCGGCACGAGGGAGGCGACGAGGAACGGGGCGCGCAGGGCCTGGAACCAGAGCCGGGCCACGGGCGGATTCCCGGGCGCCTCGAGCGGGCGCGCCATCCCCATGTACCCGACGTGCACGCCTTCCCGCATCATCGGCCGCACGGTCAGGACGGCGCGGAACGTGGAGGCGTCCTTGCGCATGAGGACGACCTCCTCCTCGAACACGCCCTTCTCGACCGCCTCGCGGAGCAGGCGCGGCACGAGCGTGGGCACGTTCTTCGGCACGTGGAAGGCGCCGACGGACATCTTGCCCAGGACCTCGTCCCGGCTCCAGCCGAAGAGCGCCTCCGCGTCCGCGGCGTACTCGCGGACCGTCCCCTGCAGGTCGCACGCGATGACCGAGGTCTTCCCCCGGACGGAGGGTCCGGCCATGGGATCGGGGAGGGGCATGGCCTTCTCCCGTATGGATGGGACAGGTTACCGGTAACCATGTCCGGGCCACGCCTCGGGGGACGCCGTCCCGGAGTCCGATGGACCCGAGGCGGCGGGGCCGGTCCGCCTCCTGATAATCACCTGGGAACGTTTAGGTGGCGGCAAAGTCAACGGACAGGGCGTCATGCGGCGACCCTGGGCCCTCCTCCTGGTCGCGGCCCTCCTCGTCCTGCCGGCGGTCCGCGCAGACCCGGCCCTCTCCAGCCCGGCGTCCGGCCAAGGCCTCGCGGAGTGGACGTTCTCGAACCCCGCGAACTACACCCTGGCGAACGCGAGCCTCAGCCCGAACGGGGCGTCCCTGGCCTGGTCCACCGCGACGGCCACGGACACGACCCAGGCGGACTTCGCCCAGGCCTCGGCCCTCGAGAACGTCAACCTCACCGCGAGCCCCGGGGACGTCGTCATCGACAACACGTCGAAGCCGGGGCCCGTGCAGAACCTCACGTTCCAGCCGACTCCGGCGCAGCTCTCGGACAACTACCTCTACAAGGGGAACGGCGGCAACCCGAACTTCGGCCTCTCCCCCGAGCTCAAGTCGGGCAACTGGGGCGGCGGCGAGTGGTCGCGGGCGATCCTGCAGTTCCCCGCGCTCCCGCTCCCCGCGAACGCGACCCTCGTGGGCGCGCGGCTCGCCCTCTACTTCTACGACCCGATCACGACGAACCCCATGGACTACAGCGCGCACCGCATGCTCGACTCGTGGACGGAGCTCGGCTCGAACTGGGACACGCGGGACGGCGTCACCCCCTGGAACACGACGGGCGGGGACTTCGATCCGACCGCCCTGGACACGGTCTCCGGGATCGCGGCCACCCCGGGCTGGTTCAGCTGGAACGTCACGGGCCTCGTCCAAGGGTGGTGGACCGGGACGATCCCGAACGACGGCCTCATGGTCCGCCAGGTTTCGGACAACACGACCGTCCTCGGGGAGAAGGGGTTCTACAGCAGCGACTCGACGAACACGACCCTCCGCCCGGAGCTGCAGCTCACGTACACGACCCCGGGCTCCCGCGGGATCCTCGTGTCCCGCGCCCTGGACGCGGGCGGCCGCGCGCGGTGGGGGTCCGTGTGGTGGAACGCGACCGTCCCGGCGGGAACGGCCGTCGCGGTCGAGACGCGGAGCGGGGACACGTTCCCCGCGGACGCCTCGTGGAGCGCGTGGAGCGCGGCCTACGCGGGCCCGGGCGTCGCGATCGCCTCCCCGCCCGCGCGGTACCTCGAGTACGAGGTCATCCTCTCCACGGACTCCGCGACCTCCCCGTCGGTCCACGACGTGACCGTCGGCTGGGGGCGCTACGCGACCGCAGGCGCGCTCACGACCCAGGCCCTCGACCCTCCGTCCCTCGAGGCCTGGGGGAACCTGTCGCTCGCGTCGACGGCCCCCGCGGGCACGTCGGTCGCCCTCCAGGTCTCCCAGGACAACGGGAGCTCCTGGGTCGCCGTGGCGGACGGGCAGAACCTGTCGTCGCGGCTCCTCCTCCCGATCCGCGTCCGGATCCTCCTCGCCACGAACGACACGACCCTCACGCCCGCGGTCGCGACCGTCTCGCTCGCGTACCGCGTCGCGGTCCCCGGCGGCACGGGCCCTCTGCCGGCCGGCGGCGGGAGCGGGGTGCCCTGGTGGGCCCTCGGGCTCCTCGCCCTGGCCCTGGGCGCCCTCCTGGTCGTCCTGGCCCTCCGGGGCCCGACCTTCGCCGCGGTCGGCCTGCTCCTCATCCATGCGGACGGGCGGCTCGTGACGCAGGTGGGCCGCGAACGTCTCCTCCGGGACGAGCTCGCGACCTCGGCCATGCTGACCCTCGTCCTCCAGTTCGTCCGGGACTCCTTCCGGGACGCGAAGGGCGGGGGCGGGGAGCTCAAGAGCCTCGAGGTGGACGACCGCGGGGTCTCGATCGTGAAGGGGGACTTCCTCTACCTCGCCCTGATTGGCGAGGGGACGCCGCCGGCCCAGCTGTCCGAGCGGATGACCGGGTTCCTGCGGCGGCTCGAGGCGGAGCACGGACGGCGCCTCCAGGCGTGGGACGGCCTCCGCAGCGGCCTCGATGGCCTCCAGGGGGAGCTCGAGGCGTTCCTCGAGAAGGGGTACCGCCGCTCCCAGGCGGGCGAGGATTCCCGTTACCGAGGTTGATTCCGCGAAAGAAACCCTTATTTGGCCCGAAGGGGAGCGAGACGAGGATGGCTGAAGCGCCCCTCGCGACCGCCATCCCCAGCCCTGACCTGACCCTCAAGATTAGCCTCGCGGGCAACCCGGGGGTGGGGAAGAGCTCCGTCGCACGCCGGTTCGTCTCGAACACGTTCGACGCGGCCTACGTGCCCACCCTCGGGACTCGGGTCTCCTCCCGGCGGTTCTCCGTCCCCGACGCGGCGCGGCCCGGGGCCACCCTGAGCGTCGGCGCCTCGGTCTGGGACATCATGGGCTCCCACCAGTTCCAGGACCTCCTGAAGGAAGCGTTCTTCCTGAACGCCGGCGGCGTCCTCCTGGTCTTCGACGTCTCGCGGCCCGAGACCTTCCACGACCTGCCCCAGTGGTACGAGATCGTCGCCTCCGTGGCAGGCCCCGTCCCCGCCGCGATCCTGGCGAACAAGTGCGACCTCACGGCGGAGCGGGCCGTCTCGGCGGCCGAGGTCGATGGGATGGCCCGTGAGTTCCGCTGGCCCTGGTTCGAAACGAGCGCGAAGACCGGCACGAACGTCGAGGCCGCGTTCGAGAGCGTGGCGGTGGAGCGTCTCCGGACGCTCCGGGCCCGCGAGGCGGCCGCCAACCCGTGATCCCGGACCGGCGCGGGCCCTGACCCTCCCCACCGACCCGTCTCCCGCGGAAGGCCTATTGCGGCAGGTACGGGCCCAGGACCATGAAGAGGAAGACGATGGCCGGGTAGGGGCTCGAGAACTTGAACACGGCCCAGGCGTGCGCCGCGGTCGGCCGGAGGAACAGCCAGGCGTTCAGCGCGATGAGCGCGGTCCCGAAGATCGCGGCGGTCCAGAGGTAGACGTCGCCGAAGGCCCGTCTTCGACATCCCTGCGCCCGACTTTCGGAGAGCCCAAACACGAACGGTGAAACCTTGGGATGTGCCCTAGCGACTCGTCGAACGCTTACGGAGGCCCCTCGGGCGGCGTCGACCCCGTGGCCGGTCCAATCTCGAGATACACCCGCAGCCCGTCCAGATACGCGCGGAATGCGGCGTCCCCTTCGGGGGTGATCTTCATCTTCACCTGGAAGCCGCCGATGTCCAGGGTCCGCCCCCGCTTCACGTAGCCGGCCTCCTCGAGCTTCGCGGCATGCGTGTCCAGGTTGCCGTCCGTCAGGGCGAGCGTGTCGCGGACCCACGTGAAGGCGGCCACGCGGTTGCGGTACAGGAGGGCCATGATCCGGAGCCGCGTGGGCTGGTGGATGACCGGGTCGAGCGTGGGCAGGGCCACGAGGCATCCATCCTCAGGCCTTGGACGTCAGGTAGAGCCCGCCGCCGAACATCACCAGGGCGCTCGCCAGGGGCGAGATCACCGCGAAGGCGTCACGTGCCGCGGCCAGGCTCCCGACGAAGGCGAGGCTCCCCACCAGGGCCGTCGCCACGAGCAGGATGCCGCCGACGAGCCACATCCGCCGCTCCGTGGCGTCGTTGATGTTGATCCCCAGGATCGCGAGGAGCGTGACGCCGATCCCGATCGCGGTCAGGGCCCACGCCAGTTCGGCGATCGGCGCGACGAGGAGGTGGATCACGATCATGCCCACGACGATCAGGCCGACGATGACCGCGCCGGTCGCGACGTACCCGAGGCCGGACCGCGTGCGGTCTCGCGGCAGCACGAGGGCCGCGGAACGCCAGAGGGTCGTCGTGGCCACGAGCCCCATGGCCGCCCAGGGAATCCACAGGAGCGGGAGGAGCCAGTAATAGCCCGCGAAGTCCTGCCCGGGGAAGGCGTGGAAGACGAAGCTGTACGTCATGAAGATCGCCGGCGCGACGATGCCCCAGACCATCCAGACCATGCCGGCGGTCCGCCGCGCGAGCGCCCCGTGGAGATGCTCGATCCGCGAAATCTCGTTGACGGCCGCCTGCGGCGTGAGCCGCTCGCCTTCCGACGTCAGCGCGCCCATGCCCGGCCGTAGGCGCCGCGGCAGTTAAGCCGAATGCGTTTCTCTGCGGCGGAGAGGAGAGGGTCGAGAAGAAAAGAGGGGAGGCGACGGGAGGGGTCTCGCCGCCTCGGGGGAGGGTCGCTTCGGATGCGATCTACGCGGCGGTCGGGTGGACGAACTCCGCGAGCCGGTGCCACGAACGGACGCGGCGCTCGAGCCACGCGTCCAGGGAGAGCGGGCTCGGGCCCGTCGCCGCCTCGACCACGACGAGGGCGAAGCCCAGGACCGCGTACATGACGGCAGGGCCGATGTCCGTGGAGCCGGGGCCGTACGGCCCCCCGAAGCCCTCGACCACGGACCAGATCATCAGGGCCAGTCCGATGCTCCCCAGGTAGACCGTCTTCCGCAGCAGGCCGACGACCAGGCACACGCCGATCGTGATCTCGAGGGCGCCGGTCCCCCAGAGGAACAGGGCTGGGTTCGCGGACACGACCCCATTCCAGAAGCTGAACCAGGGCGTCAGCCAGGCGGGCTGGCCCTGGGCGACCTGCTTCACCATGCCGGGCACGTCCGCGGGCGTGAGGAAGAGGAACTTCATCGCGCCGTCGATCATCCAGATGAGGCCGAAGAGGCCCCGGACCGCGGCAGTGAGCGGCGCCGCATGGCGCGCCCACCAGCCCCGGGCCTCTCCGCCCTCGTTCCGCGCCTGCAGCCGCAGGCGACTCGTTTGGCCTTCCATGGCCGAGGCGATGCGCGAGGTCCCCCAGGCCAACCGCGATTCTCTCCCGCACAGAAGGGCACGGATGCCGCTCTGTGCGGCAGAGAAACGATTTCGGCTTGCCTAAGCGAGACTATCCGCCGGACCATGGCATCCAGCGAAATGACCGCGGCCCCGGACATCCGGCTCCGCGGCAAGGAGTCGAGCTCGAACGGCCGCCTGGAGGCGCGCGGCGGCATGGGGGCGCGCATCGCCCTCGAGATCCTGATCGTCGTCAACGCCGTCGCGTTCCTCGGTGCGTCCCTCATCCACTTCGGGTTCGCGATCCCGCTGGGCTTCGCGACCCTTGCGGACGCGGCCCTGCCGCAGGCGGCCGTCGCCGAGGGCGCGATCGGCGCGGCCTTCGTCGTCGCAGCGGCCGCGGTGTTCGCACGGTCGGGATGGGCGTGGGGCGCCACCCTGGTCGCGTACCTCCTCGGCGTCCTCGGCGTGCTCATCGGGCTCAGCGTGAGCGTGGGGGACGCGGACCTCTCCTCCTCCGCCAACTTCTGGTTCCACCTGACCATTCTCCCCGTGGTCCTCATCGGCCTCGGCCTCCTCCTGACGCGGGGTGGCCGGGTCGGTCTGGGGAAGGCGCCGGCGGATCCGGAGGTGCGACCATGAAGGACCGCGGGCCGCGGCTGTGGCCCTGGATCCTGATCCCCGTCGTCGCCCTCGTCGCGGTGGTCACCTTCGCGGTCCTCGGCTTCCTGACGTACGGCGCCCAGGGACCGTATCCGTGGCCGTGGTGGGGCTTCTTCCCCTGGTTTCCCTTCGCCGGAATCTGGATCTTCTTCGGGTTCCTCTTCCTGTTCGGAATCTTCCGGTGGGGCGCGGGACCGTGGGGATGCAGCTATGGCGGCGCCCACGACGACAGCCGCGCGATCCTCCGCGAACGCTACGCCCGCGGCGAGATCACCCGGGAGCAGTTCGACCGGATGCGGCGGGACCTGGACGAGCGCCGAATGCACGATGCCTATGAAGACGAGGCGCCTCGGGCGGCGGGCCCATGAGCGCTCCTCCAGAGGCGACCTCGGCGGCGGCCCCGACGCGACGCGGACGGCGCGAGGTCACGGCTCCCTCCTTGGCGGGCATCCTGGTCGCCCTCCTCTCGTTCCAGTTCCTCCTGGGGACCTATCTCGAGATCTACGCGGACATCCCCGCGGGAGGGAACCTGGGGGCGATGGACCTCGGCGGGCTGGCCGTCCTCCTCCTGCACATCCTCGTCGGAATCATGGTGATCGGCACCTCGGCGCGGCTGCTCGTCGTCGCGGCGCGGGCGCACAACGGACGGCAGACGGCCCTCGCCGCAATCGCGGCTTTCGGCATGGTGATCGCCTTCCTCGCCGGGGCGGCCTTCACCTTCGGCAGCCAGGCCGACGGCGCGTCGTTCCTCATGGCGGTCGGGTTCTTCCTGGGGATGTTCGGCTCGGGCCTCATCATGGCCGGGGCGCGCGTGCCTCGTCCCGCGGCGGACTCGGACGCGGCCTGACGGCCGCGCGCCTCACGCGCCCTGCCCGAACGTCCATTCCTGCGTCCCCGGCGGCCAGCTCACGTCGACGAGGTCGAAGGGGTTGCCGTCCGGGTCCGCGAGGGTGACGTAGTCCTTGCCCGCCTGCGCGGGCTGCACCAGCTTCGCTCCGAGCTTCTGGAGGCGGCCCAGCTCGCCGAGGGGGTCCACGGCGTAGAGGTCGAGGTGCAGGCGATAGTCCTTCAGCGGACCCTCGTTCGTCTGGTTCAGGCTCACGTTCGGGCCCTTCCCCTCCGGGTCCCTGAGGACGACCCAGCCGCCCTCGGGAGGGCTGCGGGGCACGTAGTGGAGAGCCTCGCGCCAGAACGCGTACATGCGCTCGAAGTCCGTGCAGTCGATGACGATGGCGCCGATCCAGATCCGGGTCTTCGCGTTCGAGGCCGCGCTTCCCTCAGGCATCTTCCTCCCTCGGCCCTACAGACTCGCCGCGAAACGATAAGGGTTGGGACGGCGCGCCCGTCCGAGCCTTCATAGGCCGGCACGGGACTCCCGGCGGGGGATCCGTCTTGGCGTCTGCGGTCTCCGACCGGTTCCGCGTCTCGCTCGTCCAGATGCAGGTCGCGCCGCGGCCGGAGGACAACGTCGCCGCGGCGATCCGCGCCCTGGCGGCGTCGTCCCGGCGCGGGGCCGACCTGTGCATCCTCCCGGAGCTGTTCACGAACCGCTACGTGGGCCAGTTCCCGGACGCCCGCGCACGGTCTCTGGAGGTGGTCCGGCTGCCCATGCCCGCGGCCCGCTCGCTGTACGGCGTCCCGATCACGCCCTCCTACGCGAACCACTGCCTCGCGAATGGGGGCGTGGTGGCGCCCACCTACGGCCTCCGGGAGGACCGGGTCGCCCTGGACATCCTCGGCACGGTCCATCCGGGCCGGGAGATCGTGGGAGTCGACGCGCGCTACCTCGAACGGGGCGGCGGCGCCGTCCATTGCATCACGCAACAGAGGCCCGCAGGACGGCCCTTGCCCCCGTGATCCGTGCGGCGAATCGCCTCCGCCGTAGAAGCCGACACGGCCAGATCCCCTGTCCTCATGGAAACCGATAAGCACCATAGCTACCATAGTTTCGTCCGACCATGGCCTCGACCACGACGACCATCTCCCTCCGCAAGGAGACGAAGGAGATGCTCCGGAAGATCGGTTCGAAGGACCAGACGTACGACGAGGTCATCCGGGAGCTCATCGAGAAGGCCTCGATCAAGGAGATGGACGCCCGGTGGAACCGCATCCTGGAGGACGAGGAGTTCATCCCGCTGGATGAGCTATGACCTTCCGGATCCTGCTGTCCGAGACGGCAGTCCGGCAGCTCCGCAAGCTACCTCCCGACGCCCGGAAACGGATCGCCAACGCACTGCGTGTCCGGGAGGAGGACCCCTTTCGGGCGCGGTCGAAGGCGGACATCCGCATCCTCGAGGGCACGGAGCCAAGGAAGTATCGGATCCGGGTCGGGGATTACCGCGCCGTGGACTCGGTGGCGGGAAAGGAAGTCCGCGTGATCGAGGTGTTCGTCCGCGGACGCGGGTACCGCTGACCGCAACGACCCGGGGGAGGGAACGGCGGCCGTCTCGTGGACACAATGCGTACCGAGGATTCATCCGCCGCGCGTCCCCCTCGGCGTGAGCGAGGGAACCTCATACCGCCCGCCGCGATCCGCGACCTCCGGGACCTGATGTACTGGCAATACGCCAAGATCATCGCCGACTCCGCCGGCGTCGGCAAGAAACAGTGGGCCTTCGTCATGGACCGGTTCAAGAAGCTGCAGTCCGGGGAGATCGCCTGGGACTCCATCCGGGAGTACGTGAAGGAGCACAACGACTTCCACCGCTGCCTGTACTGCGGCCGAGCCGGAGACCTCACGCTCGATCACCTGATCCCGCAGTCGCTCCACGGGCCCGAGGACGAGAAGAACGCGGCCTGGGTGTGTCGGTCGTGCAACGCATCCAAGGGCGCGCGCCGCCTCTACGAGTTCTACGCAACGTCGAAGGGGGGCCTCCAGGCGGCCAAGTACGACGTGCCGCGCCTCGCCGAGGGCAAGTACCTCAAGTTGCTCTACGGCCTCTTCGACGACGCGGACGTCCTCGGCGTCACGGAGGACGACCTCCACGCACGCTTCTGCCCGACGTGCGACCTCGGCCCCGTATGCCAGAGGGAGCACTCGGAGGGGAAGCTGTCCCCGCTCTGCCTGGACGGCGTCGCGACCGCGGTCCTGCGCGGCGGGAGCTAGGCCATCCTCGTGCGTCCCTCATGGCCCTCCGATCCCGCCTCACCCGGACAAGGCGCGGCCGCCGCGGGACCTCGCGGTTCACGTCATCGAGAGAAGGCTGATCCCGACCACGAAGAGGACCAGCGCGGCCGCGATCCGCCAGTCCGGCCTCTCCCGCAGGAGGGCCCACGCGCCCAGCGTCGCGACCACGGGATACGTCCCCGTCACGGGCGCCACGATGGACGCCGGCCCGGCGTCGTACGCGGCCGCCAGGACGATCGCGGCAATCGACCCGGTGAGGAAGACGACCATCCCCGCGGCCCACATGGCTCGGGGGGCCCCGACCTCAGCCCGAGGCTGCCTCCGCCAGGCCGCCGCCGCGACCAAGGAGACGCCGAGGTACCCGGAGCCCAGGAGGAGGAAGAGGTCGCCCTCCCCCAGCGCGTCCACGCTCCCCTTGACGAGGAAAGCCCAGAGACCCCACACGAGAAAGCTGCCGAGGCTGAGGACGACGGCGAGGCGGCGGCTCACGGAGGCCTTCCTCCGGTCGATGGACAGGAGGAGGACGCAGGCGACGGTCATCGCGATGCCGAGGACCTGGAGGAGACCCAGCGTCTCCCCCAGGAACGTGACGCTCAGGACGACGGTCAGGAGGGGCGAGGCCGCGGCGATCGTCCCGACGAGGCCCACCGTGCCCCGCATCATCCCCGCGAAGAAGCACAGGTAGCCGACGGCACCGAGGACGCCCGCGGAGACCGCGGCAAGCACGTAGACCGTCCCCGCGTCCCCGGGTCCGCGCGGCCACAGGACGCCCGCCCCGACGAAGGCGGCCCCCTCGCACGCAATCGCGCCGAGCCACATGACCCAGGGACCGAGACGGTCCGCGCTCGGCTTCGCGGCGAGGACGCTGAAGCCGTTGAGGACCGCGGCGACCAGGGCGAGGACGAGCCAGTCGAGCCCCATCGGGGTCCAGGGAGCGGCCCCGGCCCCATCAGGGTTGCGACCGGCCTGTGCGCGGGGTCGCCGAAGGTACGGACGACTGGATTATATCCCCCTCCGAAACTCACGAGAGCGCCCCGAGGGCGAAGGAGGGCATCCCCATGCCCGGAATCTACGACTACCTCGAAGACAAGGACGGCCTGCTGCATATCGACGGCATTTCCTCGACCGAGATCGCCCGGCGCTTCGGCACGCCCCTCTACGTGTACAGCGCCCGGCGCATCCGGGACAACTACCGCCGGATCCACGACGCCTTCGCCGCCCGGCGGGAGAACTTCCGCGCGAACTACGCGGTCAAGGCCAACAACAACCTCTCCGTCCTCGATCTCCTGCGGCGGGAGGGCGCGGGCGCGGACTGCGCGGGTCCGGGGGAGATCCGCATGGCCAAGTCCGTCGGCTTCCCGCCGGGCCGGATCCTGTACTCCGGGAACTACAACTCGGACGAGGAGCTCCGGTACGGGCTCGAGTCCGGCGCGACGATCAACCTGGACGACGGGCCGCTCCTGGCGCGCCTGCTCCGGTTCGGGAAGCCGAAGGCCCTGTGCTTCCGGATCAACCCCGGGTTCGGCAAGGGCGCCTATCCGGGCGTCGTGACGGCCGGGCCCGACGCGAAGTTCGGGATGCGGGAGCGCGAGGCCCTGAAAGCGTACCGCCTCGCGAAGGAGGCGGGCATCGAGCGCCTCGGCGTGCACATGATGGCCGGCTCCAACGTCCTCGAGACCCCGTACTGGGCGGCGATCACGGACCGCCTCACCGGCATCGCGGCGCGGATCGCGAAGGCGCTCCGCATCGAGCTCGACTTCATCGATCTCGGGGGCGGGTTCGGCGTCCCCTCGAAGATCGGCATGAAGCCCCTGCCCGTCGAGGACCTCGCGAAGAAGGTCGTGGACGCGTACGAGGCGCGGCTCGCGAAGACCCCGGAGATCGGCGACCCGACCCTCGTGATCGAGCCGGGCCGCTACCTCGTGAGCGACGCGGGCGTCCTGCTCGCCACGGTCACCCATGTGAAGACGTCGGCGAAGCGCTTCGTCGGGTGCGATGCGGGGATGAACACGATCCTCCGCCCCGCCCTGTACGGCGCGTACCACGAGATCCTCCCGGCGACCCGACTCGATGCGAGGCGGAGCCTGCGCGCGAACGTGACAGGCCCGATCTGCGAGAACACGGACATGCTCGGCAAGGACCGGCGGCTCCCGAAGCTGGAGCCGGGAGACCTCCTCGCGGTCCTCAACGCGGGTGCCTACGGCTTCGTCATGGCGAGCCGGTTCAACTCGCGGCCCTTGCCGGCCGAGGTCCTGGTGGCGGATGGGCAGGCGCGGCTCGTGCGCGAGCGGGAGACGCTGGAGGACCTGACGCGCGGCGAGCCGATCCCGACATCCGCGGGGTGAGGGCGCCTCACCAGTTCGCAGGCACCTTCTCCACGGCCATCCCGACGCCCTTCACCGGGCGGTTGATCCCGTCCTGGTACGTCAGACCGCCCTCGAAAGGCTGCGTGACCATGGACGTGTAGCCGTCCAGGTCCGTGAACTTCACGTTGCCCACGGAGGAGGCGACGCACAGCCCGGCGGCGGTCCCGAGCTTCCCCTCGACCATGCAGCCCACCATGGCCTCGATGCCGTACGCCTGCGCGGTGATGAGCGTCTTCATCGAGTTCCGGATACCGCCGCTCTTCGTCAGCTTCACGTTCACGTAGTCCGCGGCCTCGCGGCGCACCGCCTCCACGACGTCCCGCGGAGCGCTGATGGACTCGTCCAGCATGACGGGGACCGACGTGGCCTTGCGCAGGGCGCGGAGGTCCTCGAGGGCGTGGCGGTTCAGCGGCTGCTCGAAGAACATCGCGCCTCGCTCCGACAGGACGGCGCTGAGGCGGATCGCGTCCCGCAGGGAGTACCCCTGGTTCGCGTCCACGTAGAAGCGCTCCCCGCGGAGGTGCTCCGCCACCGCGCGGACGCGCGCGATGTCGTCCTCCACCTTGCCGCCGACCTTGACCTTGATGATCGAGCATCTCTCCGCCTGGAGCTCCGCGAGCTGACGCAGGCTCTCGTCCACGGGCACGAGCCCGATCGTCAGGCTCGTCGGCAGCTCCGCAAGGCGCCCGCCGAGCATCTGCGTGACGTGCAGGCCCCAGTGCTTCCCCAGGAGGTCGTGCACGGCGATGTCGATCGCATCCTTCGCGGTGGGGTTCGCGTGGATCGCCGCGTCCACCGCCGCGGAGAAGTCCTCCAGGCCGCCGAACGTCCGGCCGGCGAGCGTCCCGAGGACGTACTTCGTCGTCGCGGCCACGCCCTCCGGCGACTCGCCCGTGATCTGTGGGATCGTGGACCCCTCGCCGTATCCGGTGTGCTCCCCCGACTCCAGCTCGACGATCGTCCCGTTGTAGTCGCGCTGCGTTCCCAGGGAGATCACGAACGGGTGGCGGAGCGGGATGCTCAGGAGGTGGACCTTCGCTGACGCGAGCCGCACATCGCCGACCTTTGCGTCGAGCTTCACGACCTCCGTCTTCAGGATCACGACGCCCCACCTCGCGACGTCCGCAGGATATTCCTTCGCGGCTTAAGGGATTCTGCGGCCTCGCGGAAGAGCTTCTCCTCTCCATGGGCACCGCGCGAGCGACGCCGGCTGAGGCACTAAGAAAAACGTACGCGTACGATGCAGAGGAGTCGATGTCCATCTGCTCCATCCCAGGCTCTAAGAAACGGCTATATAGCGGACGCGCGGTCCCGCGCGCCGGAGGGGGGTGCGCATGCTAAAGCAAACCAAAATCATCGTATCGGTCGTCGTTGTCGTTCTGGTGATTGCGGGTATTGCGGCGTTCGTCCTGCTGTCGGCCCCGACGCCGGCACAGAGGACGCTCGTGTACTACTCCCAGTACGACATCCAGAGCTTGGACCCTGCAGACGCGTATGACTCCGGATCGTTCATCCCAATCCAGAACTCGTACGACACGCTGCTGACCTATCCGCTGACCACGATCGGGACGCTCGTCCCGGCCTTGGCCATGGAGGTGCCGACCGTCGCGAACGGCGGCATCTCGTCGAACGGGCTCGTATACACGTTCCACCTGCGGCAGGGCGTGAAGTTCAGCAACGGGGACCCGTTCACCGCCACGGACGTCGTGTACACGTTCCAGCGAATCCTGCGGATGAACTCGCCCTCCTCCGGGGTGGCGTGGATTGACTCGCAGGACCTGAACACCACGAGCATCAAGGCGATTGACAACTACACGGTCCAGTTCACCCTGACCCATGTCTTCAACCCGTTCCTGGAGACCCTCGCCACGGCGGAGCCGAACGCGATCGTCGACCACGCGGCGGTGGAGGCGCATGGCGGGATCGTGGACAACGCGGACAACGGGTGGATGATGAACAACACCGCGGGCACGGGCCCGTACATGGTCCAGTCCTGGACGAAGGAGCAGCAGATCGTCCTCGTCCGGAACCCGAACTACTGGGGCAACACGAGCGGCCAGCGGTACGACAAGGTGGTCATGCTGCTGAACCAGCAGCCCTCGACGGCCATCTCGGCGGCGAGGAGCGGGGCCGCGACGATCGCGGACATCCCGTTTACCCAGGCGGCGTCGCTGGCGAACGCGACCAACCTCGCCCTCAAGGTGTCCCCCGTCCCGCGGACGTACATGATCGGCTTCGACATCAACTCGACGAACGCGTTCATGGCCAACGCGAGCGTCCGGCAGGCCCTCAGCTGGGCCTTCCCGTATGACCAGGTCATCGCGAACGCGTTCGAGGGCTACGCCTCCCCGCTGAACGGACCCGTCCCGACGCAGATCTACCTCGGCACCGAGTCGATGCCCACGAAGTTCTACAGCTACAACCTGACGAAGGCGGCGGCGATCCTGGATGCCGCGGGCTTCACGAAGAACGGACAGGGCCTGCGATTCGGGGGTACCGCAGTGACGTTCTACGCGATCTCGTCCGTCGCGTGGCAGCCGACCGTGGCCCAACTGTACCAGGCCGCCCTCGCGCAAATCGGGATCACCCTGGACATCCACTCGGTTCCCGACGCCGTGCGCAGCGCGACCCAGAAGACGAACCAGTGGGACATGATGATCGAGACCTGGGGCCCAGACTACAACGACCCGAGCGACTACGCTCTCCCGTTCGTGGGCAGCGCGGCGATCGGGGGGGACACGTACCACACCGTGTACGCGAACACGACCATCGACCACGCAATCCTGGACGCGATGGGTACCACGAACCTGCAGCAGGAGATCACGGACTACCACACGGTCTGGAGCGTGCAGAACGCGAACCCCAGCCTGATCTACATGTGCGTGGCGCAGGCCATCTCCGCGGTGTCGACGTCGCTGACCAACTTCACCTACAACGCGATCATCACGTACAACTTCTTCTTCTACCTGCCCGCCTCCGGCGTGTCGGCCAGCTCGCTGTCCGTCGCGGCGGTCCCCCAGGTGCGCTCGGACCCGTTCGGGGCCTTCCTGAACGTCCCCCTGCGCCTCCTGAGGGCCTGAAGGCAGGGTGAAGGGAAAGCCACCCCGTGAGTTCGCACGTAGGGAGAAGGCAACGCGGGCGTCCCGGAAACGGGGCGTCCGCCCTTTCCGTTTTCATTTCGGACGTTTCGAGAGCGCATGGACCCGCGACTCGAGGGCGTCGACGCGGCGGCGGAGCGCATCGGTCTCCTCCCGGAGGGCATCCAGCGCCTTCTGCTGCTCGATCTCCGGACGCCCCTCGGCCTGGGCCTCGCGAATCTTCCGCAGCGCGCGCCGCGCGCGCTTCTTGAAGCTCCAGAGCACCTCGCGGTCGTAGACCTTCTCCAGGATAGGAATCCCCAGAGGGGAGCCCAACGCACCCATCCCCTCGATGGCTCCGAGCTTCGTCCGCACGTTCGGGTCCCGCGTCAACCCCGCCAGGTGCTCGAGGACGTCGAGCCGCCGCGCCCCCGCGTCGCGGCCCAGCCGCCCGAGGGCGACCGCCGCGGCGTGCCGCCGCATCTCCGGCTCCCCGTACCGGGTCCGCTGGGCGAGGACATCGATGCCGCGTGCGTCCCGCAGGGCCACCAGGCCGCGGGCCGCGAGGTCCGCGACGACCTCGGCGTGGGACGGGCGGTCCATGCCGCGCACGAGGACGTCGAAGGCGTTCGGGTGGCCCGTCTCCCCGAGAGCTTCCCCCGCGGCGGCCATCGGGTAGTACTTCGGATCCTCGCGGTAGGCCCTCGCGAGCGCCTGGAACGCGGCGTCGTCCTTCCGGAAGTTCCCGAGGGCACGGTAGATCCCGACGCGCGCACGGCTGTCTTGCCCCTCGATGGAACGGAGCAGCGCGTCCCTCGCCTCCGTGGTGCCGATGTCGCCCAGAGCCTCCGCGGCCGCGCGGCGGACGGCCCAGTGGGCGTCTGTCCGGAGGGCCGTCTCCAGAGCGGCGATTGCCCGACGGCCCGCGGCGGACCTCGCGAGCGCCCGACACGCCTCCCTCCGGGGCCACATCCCCTTCGCGTGGGCCAGGACCCACAGCAGTTCCTCCGCGGCCCGCGGGAAGACCAGCTTCTTGAGCAGGACGCCGTCCGGATCGAACAGGACGGCCTTCGGGCGCGCCCTGGCGTCGAGGAGAAAGGTGTGCTCCACCTGGTCCACCTGGACGGTCTCCCGCCACGCACGGTCGTCCGTCGCGAGTTCGAGGGTCACGGGCATGGAGAACGGCGGCGCGCTTCCCGGGAGGACTTGCGTCTGCCGCACGCGGAGCCGGACCTGTTCCGCGCGATCGTCCCAGGACCACGAGACCTCGAACTCCGGGTGGCCGGGGCGGTACAACCACTGCTCGAAGAAA
>JAJYKG010000253.1 GCA_021788795.1 Thermoplasmata archaeon
CGGACGTCCCCGAGGACGTCCAGGACGAGGTCCGCGCGCTCGCGGCCGCGGAGGCCGCGACCCAGGTCCTGGAGCCGCCTCCGGCGGTCCCCGAGGAGGAACCCCTCCCGGAGACGCCGGAGGATCTCGAGGACCGAGAAGAGGCCGAAGTGGCGGAGGCGGAAACCGAGGCCGAAGCCGACGAGGTGGAGCCTCCGGGACCGCCGAAGCCCCCGCGGCCCCCGCGGAGGTTCGAGTTCCGCGTCGAGGCGGCGACGTTGAAGGCCTTCGTGGCCCAGCTTGAGCACCTCGTGGACGAGGTCCGCGTCCACGCCACGCAGGACGGATGGCACGTCCTCGCCGTGGACCCGGCCCACGTCGCGATGGCGGAGCTGCGGCTCGACGGCATCGACGGCTTCGAGCGCCGGAACGGCGTCCCGGAGCGGATCCAGGACGACGTCGAGTTCGGAATCGACCTCGTGAAGCTGAAGGAGATCCTCCGGCTCGCGAAGAAGGACGATACGGTCCGTGTGATTGTGGACCTCCCCGACGACGAGAACAAGGACCGCATCACGCTCGAGATCGGCCGGACGACGCGGACGATGCCCGTGATCGACACGACGGGCATGAGCGACCCGAGGGTCCCCGCGCTGAACCTGCCCGCGAAGCTCACCGTGGCCGCGGAGGACCTCTTGGAAGCCATGAAGGCCTGCGAGTCCGTCTCGGACCACGTGCGCCTGACGGCGACCCGCGACGGCCTGAACGTCCTCGCCGAAGGGGACGTCGACAGGGTGTCCCTGGACTTCCCGCACGGCGAACAATGCGAGGTCGAGTACGTCCGCGGGGACGAGGCCACGGCGACGTCCCTCTTCCCGCTGGACTACCTCGCGGCGTTCGTGAAGGCCATCAAGGCGGGGCCGTTGGTCGTCCAGCTCGGCACGGACTACCCGGTCCGCGCGGACTGGGAGGGGGCCACGAAGGGCACGTACCTCTGCGCACCGCGAATCGAGACCACGGAGTGACGCGTCGCTCCCTCTTTTTATTCGGGCATGGTGAAACGATATGGACCCCTTTCTGCAGGACATCTTGGAGCTGGCGCACAGCGAGACGTACGGCCCGATCCTGACGAAGATCCTCGCCTACGAGGACGACGTCACGGCGAAGGGCGGCTGGCACGCGGACGGCACGATCGACGGCAAGCCCTGGGGATGGGAATGGTTCGAAGTCAACGTGGCTCCGGGCTACCTGACGCGGCTCGCCCACGTGGGCGTCGTGAGCATCGTCATGAAGTCGAACAAACACACCACGTATCGGCTCACGGACCCCGAGGCCGTGCGGAAAGCCTTCCGCGACGAGATCCCGCAACGGTCTCCGGACACGGAGGCCGATGCGATCCCGATTCCGCCCGACCTGTTCGCGCCGCTTATCGGCTACGACGACGTCAAGGATCTGTTTCGGATGGCCCTCTCGGCCGACAAGCCCGTCCACGTGCTCCTCGAGGGGCCACCCGCCTCCGCGAAGACGTTGTTCCTCATGGAGATGGGCCGGCTGCCCCGCGCGGTCGTGGCCCTCGGAGGCACGTCGACGAAGGCTGGGCTGACGGATCTCCTCCTGACCTACAGGCCGCGCTACCTCCTGCTGGACGAGATCGAGACAATCGACAACGGCCGGGACTACGCCGCGCTGCTGCACCTCATGGAGAACCAGGAGGTCGTCGAGACGAAGTTCCGTCGGCACGCGCGGACGCCCCTGACGACGTGGGTGTTCGCGGCCGGGAACGACGTCAAGAAGCTGCCGCTGGCGTTGCTCTCGAGGTTCGGCGGGCCGAGGGGCGTAATCCGCTTCCGCGAGTACACGTCCGCGGAGTTCGTGAACGTGGCCTCGGCCGTCCTGGCGACGCGCGAGGCCGTGCCCGCGGACTTCGCGCGGAAGGTCGGGACGGCCACGCTGGAGCTGGGCTCGAAGGACGTGCGGCTTGCCGTGCGGCTGGCCCGGATGTCCAGAGACGAGACGACCCTCGCGAGGGTCGCGGAGACGATGCGTCGGCGGCGATGAACCGCCGTTTTTCCGGGTGAGTGTTTCGGCCTCCTAAGGGAGAGTGCTCGCCGCGCAGTGAACGTTCCATGATGCTCGTGAACACACCGCGCAGCCAAGGGCACACGAACGTCTCTGATGGACCTTGTAGCAGCCCACGAGCTTGGCTCGCGGCGCGCCCGTCGCTTCGCCGAGGCCGCGTGGGCCTCGTGGGCGACCATGGGCTTCCGCCGGCACCTTGGTGTTTCTCGGAAAGCCTGAATCCCGCCCGGGAGACCATCTCGGAGTCCCTACCCCTACCCGGCGGTGGCTTTATCGCTAGGCTAGCCTATTCCTCGTCCGTGTCACATGTTGTTTGCCCCATGTGCGGTTGCTCGGTACCTGCGGGCCGGTTCCCGCAGAGCGACGGCTCCGTGGACCTCCAGGTCGTGACGTTCAAGGGGCTGGGCAGGGGGCTTGGGTTCGAGGTCGTATCGCGGCGGTCGGCCCGCGACGACGAAGGGATGCGGGCGGCGGTCCTCGAGCGGGCCCAGACGATCCTGTCGTCGCTGGATCCGACGTGGGTCAAGGGCCGACAGGAGACGGACATC
The DNA here is from genome assembly GCA_021788795.1 of Thermoplasmata archaeon. GTDB lineage: Archaea > Thermoplasmatota > Thermoplasmata > RBG-16-68-12 > RBG-16-68-12 > RBG-16-68-12. Next base: position 2,604 of record JAJYKG010000253.1, read on the forward strand.
GAGTTCCTGAGGACGGATCTCTCGGAGACGGAGAGGCGGCTGACGGACCGCGGGCGTGACCTCGCGGCGGCGAAGCGGTTGTTACAGTCCAAGGACGAGGAGGTGAAAGAGCTGAAGGAGCGTCTCGCGGGCGCGGAGGCGAAGCTCCGGACGCAGCAGATTCAACACCAACAGTCGCTTCGAGAACTCGCAGCCCAGCAACAATACGCCGGGGAGCAGGCGGCCACCCTCACGAAATGGAGGACTCACGCCTCGGCGCTCCAGAAGTCCGTGCAGGACCGCGAGGCGGAACTCTCGGAATGGAAGCAGCGGACGGAATCGCTCGAGGACGAGATCGGACGCGCGTCACTGAGGTACCGGGCTCTCGCCTCCAAGGTCCGGAATCTCCTAGAAGCCCTCGGGCCTCTGTTTCAAAAGGGGGAATTCATCTCGATGGACGACGAGGCCTTCCAAGGGGACTACGAAGAAGCCCGGAGGGCTCGGGCCGAGGTGCGACGTCACCTCGCGGAATCGGCCGGAGAGGAGGACGACTGATTGGGGCGATAGACGTAGGCAGACCTGCCTCGCGCATCCATCTCTCGGTCGAGGCGACCAAGTCCGGCTTCCGCACCGAGATGCCGCTCGACGACCTTCTTGTCTCTCAGCGTGGGAAATTCACAGCCGCACAACCGGACGACGTCCCACCAGTTGAAGCGGCAGTCCCCGCGTTCGTCCACGTCGACTTCCTCGCCCGGGACGCAAAGGGTTTCCTTGATGCATCGGATCTTGTCCCGCTCAATCTCGAGGGA
>JAJYKG010000254.1 GCA_021788795.1 Thermoplasmata archaeon
GAGGACCGGATTGGGGTCATGAGCGAGCAAGCGCCGTTCGTCCTCTGGACCCTAGACACGGATCTGCGCTTCACCTCCTCGGTCGGCTCGGGACTCAAGAGCCTCGGGCTGAAGCCGAACCAGGTCGTCGGCATGACGCTGCAGGAGTTCGCCCGGTCGGACGACCCGGAGCTCCCCCTCGTGGCCGCGCACCGCCGCGCCCTCGTCGGCGAGACGGCGCGGTTCGAGCAGGAGTGGCAGGGCCGCGTCTTCGACGTCCACGTGGAGCCCCTGCACCACAAGGACGGTTCCGTGCTGGGCGCCTGCGGCGTCGCGCTGGACGTGACCGAGCGCGTGCGCGCGGAGCGGGTCCAGTCCGCCCTCTACCGGATCTCCCAGGCCGCCGTCACGTCGGAGAACTTGCGGGAGCTCCTGCGGTCCATCCACGGGACCGTCGGGGAGCTGATGCCCGCGGCCAACTTCTACATCGCCCTCCACCACCCCGAGTCGAACACCCTCTCGTTCCCGTACTTCGTGGACGAGAAAGAGGACCCGCCGGGACCGCAGCCCATGGACCGGGGCCTCACGGAGTACGTCCTCCGCACGGGGAAGCCCCTCCTCGCCACCCCCGAGGTCTTCGCGAAGCTCCTGGCCACGGGCGAGGTCGCCCAGATCGGCCCGGACTCCCTCGACTGGCTCGGCGTCCCGCTCACCGTGAAGGACCACACCTTCGGCGTCCTCGTCGTCCAGAGCTACGCGGAGGGCGTCCGCTACACGGAGGCCGACCGGGACCTCCTGCGCTTCGTCTCGTCCCAGGTCGCGCTCGTCGTGGACCGGCGGCGGGCGGAGGAGAGCCTCCGCGACAGCGAACGCACCCTGTCCACGCTGATGCACGCCCTCCCGGGGGTGGTCTACCGCTGCCGCAACGACCCCGAGTGGACGTACGAGTTCGTGAGCGACGGGTGCGCCGAGATCCTCGGCTATCCGGCGTCCGCCCTGATCGGGGACAACAAGGTCGCCGCGGGCGACCTCATCGAGCCGGAGGACCGCGACCGCGTGCAGACGGAGACGGAGGCCGCGGTGCGGGAGCACCGCGCCTGGAGGATTCGGTACCGGGTGCGCACCGCGGGCGGCCGGCGCCGCTGGCTGCTGGACCAGGGCCGCGCGGTCTACGGGGCCGACGGCGGCGCGGTCGCCCTCGAGGGGATTGTCACGGACGTCACGGACTCGGACAGCTTCCCGGTCGCCTCGGACGAGAGGTTTATCAACTCCGCTCCCTTCCGTCCGGCCGGATGAAGCCGAACCACCCGGAGATCTGCCCCAAGTGCGGCAAGCCGACGTACAACTGGTACTACCTGGCGGTCCGGATCTACATCCACTGCGAGCACTGCGGCTACGAGGAGCGGGGGATCAGCAACACGCCCCTCTCCGGCGTGCAGGTGAGCAGCGACAGCCGCCTCCCCGTCACGAGGAGCTGAGACGATGCCCGAGGGAACCGTGACGTTCGACGTCCACGTCCCCCAGGACCGGGCCTGGGCCTTCCTGAGCGACATGCGGAAGGTCGGCTCGTGCGTGCCCGGCGTGGAGTCGATCGAGGTCATCGACGAGCGGCGGGCGAAGTGGGTGCTCAAGGTGAAGATCGGCCCGCTCTCCCAGAGGATCAGCGTGGACACGGAGACCCTGGAGCAGACGCCGCCCTCCCGCGCGCGGTTCAAGGGCGTCGCGGACAACCTGGAGATGCTCGGGACGATCGAGCTGGCCCCCGCCGGCGACTCGACGCACATCACGTACACCATGGTGGCGACCGCGAAGGGCCCGCTCGCCCGGGTCATCGACAACATGATGAAGTCGCGGCTCAAGCAGCAGTCCGAGGAGTTCGCCGCGAACGTGACGAAGGGCCTCGAGGGCTGATACGCGCGCCCGCGCTCAGAGGGCCGCCCGCTCCCCGGCCGCGGGGAACTCGATGAGCTTGGCCTCGTCCGGGTGCCGCCGCGGGAAGTCCTTGACGTAGGCGCCGTAGTACGGCACGCGGTTTGCCACCACCTTCTGGAATGCGTCCCGCACCCCGGCCTGGTCCAGGCCGCGGGTCGGGATGAGGTCGTCGCTCCGGTTCAGGCAGCCCTTGAGCTCGCCCTTGTGGGTGACGCGGATGCGGTGGCAGTTCATGCAGAACTCCGCGTTGTGGACGGGGTCCACGACCTCGACCTCCGCGCCGTTGAAGAGGTAGATGCTGCGGTGGTGCATCTCGCGGACGAGGACCTTGTCCGCGCGGGCCTCGAGCCACTTCTTGACCCCGTCGATGTCCACCCCCCACTGCACATGGTCGACGAGCTCGGGCATGAACTGGATGAGCTGCAGCTTCAGGCCGTCCCCGTGTCCGATGAAGTCGATCATCTGGGGGATGTACGGCAGCGTGCGCTCGAACACGACCATGTTCAGCTTCACCGGCTTGAGGCCCACGCGCAGGGCCTCCTGGATGCCGAGGAGGACCGGGTGCAGGTCTCCCTTGCGGATGTCCCTGAACGCTTCGGGGTCCAGGGAGTCCACGGAGACGTTGACGCGCTTGAGGCCCGCGTCCCGGAGCGCCTCCGCGCGGTGCGCGAGCATGGAACCGTTCGTGGTCATGCTGACGTCGTCGATCTGCCGCACCGTGCGGTCGACGATGGCCTCCATGTCCTGGCGGACGAGCGGCTCGCCGCCGGTGAACTTCACGGAGCGGATCTCGAACTCGCGCGCGACGCGGACGATCCGTTCGACCTCGTCGACGGTCATCTCCTCGTCGTGCGGCGTCCGGGGCCGCAGGACGGGGCCGAGGCCCTCGTCATGGCAGTAGATGCATCCGAAGTTGCAGCGCTTCGTGACGCTGATGCGGACGTCCGTGACCTCGCGCCCGAAGGCGTCGCTGAGCATGGTCAACCCGAGCATGCCGGGCGGCGGTCATATACTTGCGGCTATCCGAAATGTCGGGCATCCGGCGGCCGAGGGGCATCGGGAAATCGAGGAAGATCCCGGCCCATCCGGGATCCCGGCGGACGCGCCTCGCATCGGACTCGACTCTGGGCATCGTCCCTGGTCCCGTCCGCCCGGACCCGGTGCCGGAGGATAACCGTTTGCCCGGCCGGACGCGGGATCAGGCCGCGACGGGCGCTTCCTGTTTCGGACGCCTCAGGTCGTGCTCCGAGGCCCATGCCTGGAGGCTCTCGAACACCGGGGCGAGGGCGAGTGCCTTCTCCGTCGCCCGGTAGTCCACCCGCGGCGGGATCTCGTTGTGGGCGGTCCGGGTCAGGAGCCCCGCGTCCACGAGATCGTGCAGCCGCTCCGAGAGCGTGTTCGGGGACAGGTGCAGCCGCTCTTGGAGGTCGACGAAGCGATGCGGGCTCGGGTCCTCGTGGAAGATGTGCAGGATGTCG
>JAJYKG010000255.1 GCA_021788795.1 Thermoplasmata archaeon
GATGTCCTGGATCATCCCGAGGACGACGGTGCTCCCGGTGTCCCCGGACTTCATGTGGGTCGCGGTGAGTCGGCCCCAGATCGAGGTGCCGTCCTTGCGCAGGTAGCGCTTCTCCAGGACGAAACCCGGGGTTTCGCCTCGGACGAGAGAGCCGAAGCGCTGGAGGCTCTCGTCGACGTCCTCGGGGGCCGTGATGTCGCGGATGTGCCGTCCGCGGAGCTCGCTCGGTTCGCAGCCGAGCATGGACTCCGCGGCGGGGTTCGTCTCTTGGATCCGGCCGTCCGCATCCACGAGCAGGATGCCCAGGGGAGCGTCGCGGAACATCGTGCGGAATCGCGCCTCCGCGGCTCGGAGGGCGTCCTGCGCGGACTTACGGTCGATGGCTTGGGCTACCTGGGCCGAGATGAAGGACAGGAGGGTCTTCTCGCGCTCCGCGTAGCGCGTCTCCTCGGCATAGCTCTGGACTGCGAGGACGCCGATCGTGCGTCCGCCCACGGTGAGGGGCGCGCCGAGCCAGTCGACTCCCTCGGCCCCGACTTCCTCCACCTCCCCTGCGGCGACGAGACGCCTCAGCGTGGCGGGGGACGCCAGAAGCGGGCCGCCCGTCCGGAGCACGTACTCCGTGAGGCCGCGCCCCGCCTTGTAGGGGGCGGGGGCGGTCTCCTTCTCGTCGACGAAGTAGGGGAACCTCAATTCGTCCGTGGCGGAATCGTGGAGGGCGATGTAGCAGTTCTGGGCGGGCATGAGCCCGGCGATGATCCCATGAATCCGTCGGAAGAGCGCGGGGAGGTCGCCGGCGGTCTCGGTGGCCTCGACGATCGCATAGAGGGCGTCGCGCAGGCGCGCGTCCTGCCGTTCCTCGGTGACGTCCCGCACGAGGGCGAGGTAGCCGGGAGCGCCCTCGAGTTCAATCGACTCCGTCGTGATGCTCACGACGCGAGCGTCCCCGCCCTTCGTACGGAGGTGGGCCTCGGCCTCCTGTAACCGGCCCTCGCTCGCGAGGCTCTTCTGGAGGCGGTCGAACGCCTCGTCCTGGAGATAGGTGCCGAGCTCGGCGACCGTGTGGCCGACGACCTCCTCCCGCGTGTATCCCAGGAGTCGCAGGTAAGCGTCGTTGACATCCACGAAGCGGCCGTCCGCGCTCGTCGCGAGCGTGGTCGGCAGGGGACTCGCACGGAAGGCCTTCTGGAAGCGGTCCTCGCTCTCCCCGAGCGCCTTCTTCTGCTCGCGCAGGCTCCTGCGCGCGCGGGCGGCGCGAATCTGTGTCTCGACCTCGGACGGGAGGAGCTCGTTGTAGCGGGCCGTCTTCACGAGGTAGCCGGAGGCCCCGGACGCGAGGGCGCGGACCGCGGTGGACTCCTGGCCCGAGGCCACCACGAAGATCTTCGGGACCTCCGGGAGACGCTCCGCGAGGACCGAGAGCACCTCGAGGGCAGGCATGTCCCGGACGCGGACGTCCAGGACGATGGCCTCGAAGCCCTGGGAGAGCGCGACCCGGAGTCCCTCCCGAGCGCTTCCCGCGACCGTGACCCGGTAGCCCCGCCGGCCGAGGGCCATCGTGCTGAGGACTTGGTGCTCCTCGTTGGGGTCGATCACGAGCACGGCCGGCTCCCGCTCCGCGGTCGCGGCAGGTTCCTTCCGGCTCACGAGGGCCATCGCGCAGAGCTCCTTTCCCGTCGGTCCGTCTGGGGCGAGGAAACGACGTCGCGGGGCGTGCTTAAGGGCTATGTCATGGGAAATGGACACGGTTCATGACACGCTATGGCACGGGGGACCGCCTCTACGGCGCGGTACCGCGGCCCAGCGGGTTGAGCGGGAGCGTGAAGCGGATCCGGGAGCGCGGGCCGTCCACGGCGATGCGAGCCTCGTCCGTCCGCAGCTCCTCGAGGAGGGGGTGGAGGCCCTCCGCCTCCAGGAGCGAGAGGAAGACCTGAAGCCGGTCCGCCATCCCCCTGCGGCACAGGTCCTCGAACCGCCGCCAGCCCGCGGTGACCTCGAACCGCCGGCCCTCGCGCGCACCCCGCGTCCGCACCGCGCCGACGGCGCGAAGGCGGGCCAGGGAGCGTTCCAGGACCCCGGAGTCGGGGACGATCTGGCGGCCCAGGAGGGGCCGCGGGATGCCCGGGTGGGCCCGGATCAGCTCGAGGACCCGGCGATCCAGCGGGTCCTCCCAGACCGCGAGGAAGGGCTCCACGGAGGGAGGGAACTGGCCGGACAGGAAGAGAAGGACCCGGTTCCCCATCCGCCGCGTGCGGAGGAGATTGTGGACGGCGAGCCGCTCCACATGGAAACGGAGCGACGGCAGGGGGGAGAGGAGCAGGCGCGAGGCGGAGCGCAGGTGGATGCCGGGGTAGGCGGCGGCCGTGAGCACGATCTCGAGCCGGCGGGGGTTCAGTAGCCACGACGGCCCGGGACGCCGGGAGGGCTGGTCGAGGGTGACGGCTTCGAGACTCAGCGCGCGCTGGAGCCCTTTCGCCAGGCCGGACGGGATCGTCACGGACGGGGAATGGCGGAGCCTCTTCAAGACGCCTCCCCCGACCGGCCTCACCAGCCGCGGGGGAAGGCGAACTCGATCCGGAGGCCCAGTTCGCGGCCCAGGGCCAGGAGACGCGCCTCGAGGGGCTCGAAGAACCGCGGGTCGTCCCGCGAGGCTGCGTACCTCGGGAGGAGGGTCGTGGACCGGACCGCGTCCTCCACGCGCTCCCAGACCCCGGGCCGGTATCGGAGGCGGTCGATCATCACGTGCGTCGTGCCGGCGTCCCGCACCGAGCGGAGGAGCGCCTCCGCGGTCGTTTCCGTCGCGCCGGGCAGGATGGGGCCGACGAAGGCCCACGTACGGAGGCCCGCGGCGTTCAGCCCCCGCAGGGCCTCGATGAGCCGGGCCGACGGGCTGGAGAACGGCTCGAAGCGCCTCCGCATCGCCTCGTCCATCGTCGTGATCGTGACGCCGACCTCGACCTCCGGCAGGCGCCGCTGGAGGTCCAGGTCCTTGAGCACGAGGCTCGACTTCGTCTGGATGCTCACGGGGAAATCGTGGCGGGCGAGCTGCTCGAGGCAGTACCGCGTCAGGTGATACCGGCCCTCGAGGGGCTGGTACCCGTCCGTCACGGTCCCGAGGCCGACCGTGCCGCGTTCCTTCCGCTTGAGTTCCTTGGCGAGGACCGCGGGGATGTTCCGCTTCACGTCGACGAAGCGGCCCCACGGGCGCGCCTCCCGGAGGACGGACGGGGAATAGCAGTACACGCAGCCGATCGAGCAGCCGCGGTACGGGTTCAGGGCGTAGTCCAGGCCGGGGAGGCTGGACGGTGAGAGGGCGGTCGAGCAGGAGACCTCTCGGACCTTCATGGGGAGCGGCCCCGGGCCACCCGTTCGAGGAGCTCCC
>JAJYKG010000256.1 GCA_021788795.1 Thermoplasmata archaeon
CCAGGCCCTGCCGCAGAACACCACAATCAGCCTCATCGGCTGGCCCACCACCGTCCCGAGCTTCAGCATGGCGTGGGGCGCCCTCGGCCCTGTCCACATCTACGTCCTGAACCAGACCCAGAACGATGCGCTCCAATTCAGCCATTCGGAGGGGGGTCAGCTCGTGTACAACTTCACGGGCCCGCCGGCGGCGTGGTCCGACCGCGGGCAGGTCCTCGAGTCTCTAGGCGAGCGGCCCGAAGCGGCCAGGAGCTTCGAGAAGGCCCTCGGCCTCCGGCCGGACCACCGCGCCGCCCGCGAGGGCTACGAGCGCCTCGCGGCGGCGGTCGCGGAGGCGACCGAGGCGGTCCCGGAACCGGAGGCGCCCCCCGAGGCCCCTCCCGCTCCCGAGCCCGCCCCGCCGCGGGCTCCGGAGGAAGACGAGGAACTGCCCGACTTCGGTGACCTCGCGGAGCTCCCCGCGAAGGAGGCGCCGCCCGCGCCGAGGGAGGAGGCGCTCCGGGGACACTCGCCCCGCGTGCGCACGTACATCGAGGGCCTGGACGAGACGATCGCCGGCGGCATCCCGTGGGGCCACGTCGTCCTGATCGAGGGCTCCCCGGGGACGATGAAGTCCTCCGTCGCCTTCTCCGTCCTCCTCCAGAACGCGGCCCGGGACGGGCTGCACGGCCTCTACCTGAGCCTGGAGGAGCGCACGTCAAGCCTCCTCAAGCAGATGGGGTCCCTGGGCCTCCACCTCGGGGTGAACCAGGGCTCGCTCGTCGTCCTGGATTCGCGCGCGGCGCAGGGACTCCTCGCCGGGCGCGCGGACTGGGTGGATGCCTTCCAGGCCGCGATCGCGGCGATCCAGAAGCAGCGCGGCCTCGACCTCATCGTCATCGACTCCCTCGAGGCCCTCGAGGTCCTCGCGAAGTTCAAGGACCGGCGGCGCGAGATCTTCCGCCTGTTCGAGTGGCTGCGGGACGTGGGCCTCACGAGCTTCGTGATCACGGAACGGCCGGACTGGGTCATCGGCGGCCACGTGATCCAGGGGCGCTGGGAGGAGGACTTCCTCGCGGACGGGGTCGTCCACCTGCGGCAGCACCTCATCTCCGACCTGGAGGTGCAGCGGCGCCTGCGGGTCGTGAAGTTGCGGGGCACGCGCCACGACACGGGGTACCTGGCCCTCGTCCTCGACGACGGTCGCTTCCGCGTCACCCGCGCGATGAGCCCGTGAGGTGCCCATGGCCCGTCCCCTCGTGAAGACGTTCATCCGCGGCTTCGACGACGGCGTCCTCCGGGGCGGAGTGCCCCAGGGGCACGTCGTCCTCCTGCGCGGCGCGAGCGGGACGATGAAGTCCTCCCTCGCCTACTACGTCCTGTACCGCAACGCCCTCGAAGGGACGCCCGGCCTCTACGTCACCCTGGAGCAGGCCGCGGGCAGCCTCCTCGAGCACGTCGCGGGCCTCGGCCTCCGGGCCACCCAGGTCTCCGACACGCTCCCGATCCTGGACCTGAGCCGCGGGCGCGAGTACCTCGAGGAACTCGCGGGCAAGGTGGGCGTTCTCGCGGGCAGGGACCTGCGCGAAGGCGAGGCCCTCCTCACCGTTCTCCAGGGGAAGATCCTCGACCTGCGCCGCCGGCAGGGCTTCGAGCTCCTCGCAATCGACTCCTGGGACGCCCTCGAGCTGGTCCTCGAGTTTGCGGACCGGCGCACGGAGACCTTCGCGTTCTTCGAGTGGCTGCGGGACCTCGGCGTCACGAGCCTCCTGGTCTCCGAGGAGCCGCCCTCCGAAGAGTCGGCGAGCGCCCTCGAGGAGGAGTTCCTCGCGGACGGCATCGTCCGCCTGCGGATGGCGCCGGTGACGGAGACGTCGTTCCAGCGGCGCATCCAGTGCACGAAGATGCGGAGCGTGAACCAGGACAGCGACGACCACACCCTGCTCTTCGAGAACGGGCGGTTCGAGGCCGCGCGGGCGATCGGGTGACCTCATGGCCTCGCGGTTCGTGACCCTGCTCGCGCGCGGCGCCCTCCTGTTCCTCCTGTCTGCGGTCCTCGTGTTCGGGTTCTGGGAGCACCACAACTTCTACCAGATCGGGTTCACGAACCTCCTCCTGCTCGGCGGCCTCGTCACCTTCCTCGTGATCCTCGGCTTCCGCGCCGCGCTCTCGGGAGACCTACCGCGGCGGCGTCCCCGGGGCGAGCTCACGTTCACCCTGGACGAGGGCGACCGGCTCCTCCGGGGCGGCGCGGAGGCCGCGATCCGGCCCGTGGAGGCGGGCGACCTGCCCACGGTCGGGCAGGTGGTCTGGGCCAAGTACGACTCCGGGCGGACGTTCGGCCGCCTCCTCGTGGCCGACGGCACGCGCACGTTCCTCGAGGACCTGACGGACGAGGACGCGCGGAAGTCCGGCTACGCCTCCGCCGACGAGCTGCGGAGCGCAGGCGCGGCACGGTGGAAGTGGAGGCCGGGCGACCTCGTCGCGGTCCTCACCGTGCGGCTCGTCGGAGGGACCGCATGATCGCCTACAGCCTTGCGGTCCTGGCGGGCGGGGTCGTCGACGCGTGGCTGCTCGCCCTGGTCGCGCTGCGCGGCCGCCGTCCCTGGCTCCAAGCCACGTTCGCGGCCCTCGCCCTCACGTTCCTCGTCAACGGGGCGGCGTTCGTGGGCACGTCCCAGGGGTTGCTGGACCCCGCCTGGGGCGCGGCGGTCCTCTGGACCCTTGTGCTCGCCTACCCGCTCACCGCGATCCTCGTCCTGAGCCTGATTCACGGAGAGACGCTGCCCCGCCGCCGGCCCGTCGTCTTCGCCCTCCTGGTCCTCGCGCCCGTCGTGGTCCTGCTAACCCCGAGCGCGGACTGGGCCGTGGCGAACGCGTACGCGCCGGGGTTCCTCGGGGCCTTCCTGATCGCCTGCCTGGGCCTCGCCCTCACGGAGGCCGTGTACCAGCGGATGACAAGCGCGCTCTTCGCGGCGGACGCCGTCTGGCTCGTCGCCGCGGTCGCGGTCCTCATCATCGGCGGACCCATCTACGCCCTGGAGTTCCAGGACCTTGGCCTCCTCCAGTCCGCGGGATCGAACGTCGCCGCGCCCGTCGCTCTCGTCCTCTTCGCCGTCGTCCTCTTCCACACGGAGCCCTTCGCCGGCGCGTCCCCTCGCCGCGTCCGCCGGTGGGCGGGAGCGTCCGTGCCCGGGGCCCGCACCGCGACCGTGTTCGACGAGGATCGGCCCAAGTACGCCCTCGATGCCGCGTCCCGAGCGTCGACCCGGGGCCAGCCCGTCCTCGTCTTGGGCCGCCCGACCCCGGGTGCGACCGCGGCCCTCGTGCCGACGCGGCACGCGGCCGCCCAGATGCTGGGCACGGTCTCCGAGTTCTACGCACGCGCGCCCGGCGGGC
>JAJYKG010000257.1 GCA_021788795.1 Thermoplasmata archaeon
AGCGCAAGGCGCTGGAGGAAGGCGAGGCCGCCAGCCGACGGTTCCACGCGATGATCGAGCGCATCTCGGACAGCATCATCCTGGTCGGCCCGGACGGCACGGTGGTGTGGCAGAGCCCCTCCACCTACCGGATGTTCGGCCGCCGGCCCGAGGAGGTCATCGGGAAGACGGGGATGGAATTCATCCATCCGGACGACGCCGCGCAACTGGGCCCGATGTTCATGGAGCTCCTGTCCACCCCGGGAAAGAACCTGACCGCCGAGTTCCGCATCCGGCACAAGGACGGGTCTTGGCGATGGACCGAGGCAATCGGTACCAACCTCCTCGACGACCCTGATCTCCATGCCCTGGTCATGAACTACCGGGACATCACGGAACGGAACGAGGCCCTCGAACAGATCCGGTTCCAGGCCTCCCTCCTCAACCAGGTCCGGAACGCGGTGATTGCGGCGGACCAGGACGCGAAGATCGTGTACTGGAACGCCGCCGCCACTTCCATGTACGGATGGACGTTCTCGGAGGTGGTCGGCAAGCGTATCCAGGACGTCATCGCCGCTCCGGAGTCCCGGGGAACGTCGGAGGAAGTCCTCCGGCACGTTCGGGAGACGGGTCACTGGGAGGGCGAGAGGCTCATGCGCCGCAAGGGGGGCGCGACCTTCCACGCGGACGTGACGCTCACCCTCTTGCGCGACCGGCACGACCAGGTCGCGGGCTACGTGGGCGTCTCCACCGACGTGACCGAACGCGTGGCTGCCCGCCAGGAGCTCGAGATCCGGGCCCGCCAGCAGGCCGAGATCGCCGCCCTGGGCCGGAAGGCGCTCGTCGAGCCCCTCCTCTCCGTGTTCCTGAACGAGGCCGTCTCGGTCCTGGCGCGCACCCTGGAGGTCGAGTACGCGTCGATCCTGGAGCTCCTGCCGGATGCGACCGCGTTCGCCCTCAAGGCGGAGGTCGGGTGGGGCCACGCCGCCGGCTCGCACATGCCGAACGACCCGCGCGGGTCGATGGCCGGCTACGTGATGTCCCACAAGGCGTCGGTGGTTCTGGACGATCTCGAGGCGGAGACGCGGTTCGCGATTCCGGAGCTCTTCGCGGACCACGCCGTCCGCAGCGGCATCGCGGTCGTCATCCCCGGGCCGACCCGCGCCTACGGCGTCCTGTCCGTGCACGCGAAGGCGAAGCGGCGGTTCAGCCCGGACGACGTGCACTTCTGCGAGGCCGTGGCGAACGTCATCGCGGACGCCCTGGAGCGGAACCGGATCGAGAAGATCCTCGGGGAGAACGAGCGCATGGCCTCCATGGGCCAGCTCGCGGCCTACGTGGCCCACGAGGTGAACACGCCGCTGACGAACATCTCCCTGCTCGCCTCGAGCCTCACCCGGCGGGAGCGGGACCCGGAGGTCCTGCGGAAGATCGAGGCGATCGGCGAGCAGCGCCGGAAGGCCGCGGCGATCATCACGGACCTCCTCGAGTTCCCGCGCCAGGGTTCCTCACGCCGCGTCCCGGAGGACATCCGGAAGGTCATCACCGACGCGGTGGGGCAGATCGCGCCGTTCCGGAGGCCTGACGTGGACGTCGTCGTCGAGACCGGGGACCACGCGGTCTTCGCGAACATCGACGTGATCCAGATCCGGGACGTCTTCGTGAACCTCCTCAAGAACGCACTCGACGCCACCACCCGGGGCCGGGTCGTCGTTTCGCTGAAGGAATGGCCCGACTTCCTCTTCGTATCCATCATAGACACGGGGACGGGGCTGACGAAGGAGGTCCTCGAGCAGCTCTTCCACCCCCTCTCCTCGATCAAGACGCCCGCAGAAGGGACGGCACTGGGCCTCGCGGTCAGCCGGGGCATCGTCGCCGCCCATGGGGGGAAGATCGAGGCGACCTCCGAGTTCGGGAAGGGGTCCACCTTCACGGTGGTCCTGCCGCGGTTCGTGGCCCGCTGAGCCGTTGTCCTCGTCCTTGCACGAGACCGGCGCGGGAAGCTTATGGCCGATGCTCGCGTGGAATCGGGCGTCATGCGAGCTCGGACCCGGCGGTGGGCCCTCGCGGCCCTGCTGGGGGTCGGGGTCGAGGGCGCGCTCATCCTCGGCGCAGGAGTCGTCCTCGGCGTCTCGTCCTGGTTCCACGCCTCCGCCCTCGGCTGGGCGGGAACCGCCCTGGCGGGCGTGGCCGCGATCCTTCCCGCCGACTACGTCGCCGCGGTGGGTGCCGTCCTCGGCGCGCTGGGCGCCGGCCGGTGGCAGGCGCTTCTCGTGGCGCCCGCGCTGGCCGGGACCCCGGGCGCCGGGCTCCCGGCCCTCGGGGGCGTGCTCGCGGCCCCCGTCTACACGGTCGCGCGACGGAGCCTGCGCGGGAAGGGGGACGCGGCGAGGGGCGTCCGCGGGCCTCCCCCGCACCGCGCCTCCGTCGCCGCAATGGCGAAGCCTCTTGAACCTGTGCGCGCGCCTTCGACCGGCGTCCAAGAATCCCTTTAGTCGTCCCCCGTCTGAGAAGCGTGGTATGCGATCGACCTTGACGGTGGCGTTGGCCCTCGCCGCACTCCTTGCGGTGGCGGGCGTCGCCGGGGTCGCCCTCCTGGCCCAGCGGGCCGTGCCTTCGGGCGCGTCCGCGGGCGCGGTGGGCACCCTCGACGTCTACGTGCAGGACGCCCCCGCGGCGAACTGGAGTCACGTCTACGTGACGTACGACCTGATCCAGGTGCACCCCGCGGACGCGGGCAACGCCAGCGATTGGAGCAACGTGAGCTTGGTCCAGCGGACCGTGGACCTCGCCTCGACGGACAGCGTGGCCGCACTCCTCGGCAGCGCGAACCTGACGGCGGGGAACTACACCCAGCTGCGGATCGTGGTCGAGTCGGCACGGGGAGTCATGGTGAACGGCACGCAGGTGAACTTCACCGTGCCCTCGGGCGAGCTGAAGACCGGTCAGTGGACGTACAGCCCGGGCCTCGGCAGCGTCACTCTCAAGCTGCAGTTTGGCCGCGACCCGGCCTCCATCAAGCTGGATGGCATCGCACGCCATGAGCTCGCCCTCTCCGAAGACTCTTGGACATTCGACGCTCCCGACGATGCCCTGGGCTGGACGGCGGCGCACGACCTCTCCCAGCCCACGGTGGCCAACGGGACCCTGAAGATGCAGATCACCGGCAGCGACCCGTATTTCGTCGGCCCGGTCATCAATGTCCCCGCCGACGAGGTCCGGGGCATTGCGATCCGCGCCCGCGTCACCAAGCCCAACGGGGAGTTCTTCTGGGGCACCAGCTTCGGCCCGATTTCGCCGGCGCGCGAGATGAGCTATACGCTGCCTGCCGATGGCCAGTTCCACGAAACCTTCGTCGATCTGACCAAGCATCCC
>JAJYKG010000016.1 GCA_021788795.1 Thermoplasmata archaeon
GCGCAATGTGCAGGTGCATCGGCTTATCACGCGAGCGACCTTCGAGGAGCGCATCCCCGTCGAACCCCCGCTGGCGCCGGTGCCGGCAGCCGTTCCCGCCTAGTCGCCAGGGCTGGTTGCCACGGTAGAGCCGAAGATGCGGTCGACCGCTTCGCGGACCTGTGGGGCAAGTTCGGCCCGTGAGCCTTCCTGCCCGCCGCCCGTTCACCCGGCCTTCGTGTATTCTCGGAGCAGGCACGTCGCGTACGCGCCGCGCGTGAGCTCCACGTCCACAAGGAGGCGGTCCTCCTCGACCTCCGCGTGGAGGTCGTGCAGGGGCGCCAGGATCTCCCGGCGCGTGCCCTTGGAGGAGATCCGCGGGAGGTCCGGGATGATGAAATCCTCCGGCCTCAGCCCCTCCGCGGCCACGGCGGCCCGCTCGATCTCCCCCATCTCCCCTCCGGCGAAGCCGCTCTCGGAGCCGTAGAGGATGGCGCTGACCCACCCCTTGCCCTCGCGGCAGCGCGCCGCGACGCGGTCCCGGTTGTCCGCGGTCACCTCGATGGTCCTCTCGCGGTCCGGCAGGCCGCGACGGTCCGCCGGCAGGACGAGATCGCCCTCCACGGGCTCGCGGATCGGCAGCCCGCGGCGTATGCGCTCGCTGAGGATCCCGTTGAACAGGAACGATTGGTAGGCATGGACGAACATCATGAGGAGGCTGAGGGGGAGGACGCGCAGCGCGCCGATCTCGTCGTCGGGGTGGACGGCGAGGTGGTTGAGCATCGCCTTCTCGAACGTGTAGTTCCGCGGGTAGTCGTGGAGTGCCTCTTTCACGTCCCCGCTCCGCTCGAGCGCCGCGCGGACCTCGTAGGACTCCGGGTCCTCTCCCTCGATCGGGTTCGCGATGTAGGTCTTCACGGCCTCGGCGAACTCGCCCCGGACGATGTGCTTCCCGACGACGTGGGTGATGGGCCGGACGGAGCCGAAGCGCTGGATGCCGAAGAAGTTCGGGAATCCGCCGGCCGCCCGCAGCTGCCGCGTCGTCTCCTCGACCACGGCCGCGGTCTCCGGGCCCTCGCGGAGGTCCCGCACGACGATGCGGAAGCGGTTTCCGACGAGGTCGCCGAGCTCAAGCGGCCGCGAAGCCCGAAAGGTCTCGAGGACCTCCAGGTCCTTCATGCGCAGCGCGGAGACCGCCTCGGGCTCCACGCCGTCGAACGAGAAGAGTTGCGCGGTCACGGCCTGCTTGTCCTTCGTGCCCGCGTAGCCGATCCGGTGCCGCGAGACGTGGAGGCTCCGGGCCAGCTGCCGCACGAGGCGGTTCGTCTCCCACTCCCGCACGCGCAGCCGCGCGATCGTGTACCGGCCGTCCACCACCACAGGAGGCGGTGCCGAGACCTCTTCGACGACGAAGTCCTCCGCGGAAGCCTTAATCGTGCCGCCGACGCCCGGCGTGGTGGTCAGGTAGCCCTCGATCCCGAGGTCCCGCTCCATACGCCTACGCGAGCTCCTTCTCGAGGAGTTTCCTCGCCCCCGCGTAGTCGTCCGCGAGCCCCTTCGCCGCGCGCTTGAGGGCCGCCTGGGGGGAGCCTTTCTTCGTGCGGATTGTGAGGACGGGCTTGTCGAGCTGCGGGTGCCCGCTGTAGTACAGGGCGTCCGCGACGTCCTCGTCCTTCAGGAGCGCGGTGATGAGGGGCTGGACCAGCGTCTCGTCGGGGTTCGTGACCTCGACGCGGATGGAGTCCTTCTGCTTCTCGAGGAGGCGGAGCTGCATCGGAGGCGGCTCAGGGGAAGCCGCCATTTAAGCTTTTGCGGACTGCCGATTCCTTCAGGCCGCGCCCTCGGGGACGGGCAGCTGCCTGAGGACCGCGGATGTCCGTCGCGGCGGCTCCGCGGGCAACATAGATATGGGTGCGCTCGCTTGCAGGAGCCCGTGCCGCCCTCCGAGGAGGATGGTCCGGAGGCCTTCCAGTCCGACGCACCGGGGCTCCTGGACGCGATCGCCAGGGCGAGGAGGCGGATGTCCGACCTCCCCGGCGCGCTCAGCGGCGAGCTCGACCGCTTCCGCGACCGGCTGGACAAGCTCATCCGGGAGTCGGAGGTCGACAACTACCGCCAGATCCGCATCTTCCTGCGTGACGTCGACGACATCGCGGCGGACCTCCGGAAGGCTGCGGCGGAGCACCGCCTCACCCCGAAATACGTGGCGATCCTGGACGCCTCGCTGCGCCGAGCCCGGAAGCGCGACTTCTACGGCGCCCGGAAGGTGTGGCACAAGCTCGACAAGATCACGGAGCAGTCCTCGGAGCTGCGGCGACTCCAGGGGGAGTACCGGGACCGGTACCGCGGGGTCGAGGCCCGCATCCGCGATCTCCGGAAGCGGATCGAGCATCTGGAACGGGTGCCGAAACCCCCTGCCGCCAAGGCGGAGGCGGACGCCTTCGTGAACGGCGTCGAGTCCCTCAACCGGGCGGCGGAGGCCGCGTACCTGGACTTCCTCTCCCGCAGCCGCGCAGACGTCGCCATCCCGCTCCTGCTGGACACCTGCCAGCACCATGGGGTCGGGATTCCCGCGCCGCCCGCGGGATCCGATCCGGACCCGCTGATCCGCCTCCTGAACGGCGCGGGCCCCGGGCACGACGACATCCGCGCCCGGTCGTTCTACGGGCTCCTCGAGCTGCCCGCGTACTCCGACGCGAAACTGACCCATCTGTACGGAGACTCGCGGATGATCCGAACGGCCCTGGACGCTGCGTGGCCGTGGCTCAAGGCGGTGCGGGACGACGAGAGGCGGTCCCTCCAGATCCTGTGGAGCGACGACGCCATGGGGCTGCAGCGCCGGGCGAGCGCCCTCGTGGACTTCCTCGTCCGCCTCAACCCGATGAACGACGCCCTGGCACGCGCGCAGGCGCTCCAGGCGGAACTCGCGAGCGGCGGGTTCGCGGCGCTGCAGTCCGCGACCCGCCTCTACTCGACCTACGGGGCGGATGCGGAGGCCAAGTTCGACGGGCGCGCCGAGAAGGAGATCGAGGCGGCGCGGAAGGAGATCGCCTCTCTGACCGCGGTCCTCAAGGAATTCCCCGACCCGGCGAAAGTGGAGGCGGGCGAGGGGGACTGAGTCCGCCCCCGCCGCCTCCGTGGTCGCCTCCCCTCTTCGTCACTTGCTGAGGTATCTCCAGCTGAGGACGATCCCGATCGCTGCGAAGACGATCGCGAAGGTCCCCAGGAACAGGAAGTCGTTCGTGACGTTGGTCCAGTTGATGGTGTCGAGGAGGATGAACTCCCGCGCCGCGTCCACCCCGTAGGTCACCGGGTTGAACTTTGCGACATCCTGCAGCCAGGTGGGCATGAGCGCCGTCGGGAACAGGGCGTTGCTCGCGAACAAAAGGGGCAGGTTCAGGAGGTTCATGATCGCCATCTGCGTCTCCCACTTCGTCGAGCGGATCGCGATGGCCACGAACAGGGCGGAGAGACCGATGCTCATGAGGAAGAGCGCCGCGAAGGTCGCGAGGAGGGTGAGCGGGGTGAAGTTCGCGCCGAACCGGAGGCCCAGCACGACCGCGGCGATCAACACGATGCCGGCCTGGACGAGGGCCCGGATCACCGCGATGAAGACCTTGCTCATGATGATCGAGCCGCGGCTTGCGGGGGTGCTGAGGACCTTGTTCAGGAACCCGAGCCTGCGGTCCCAGACGATGGACATTCCGCTGAACATCGTGGCGAAGAGGACGACGAACGCGAGCATCCCCACGGCCATGAACGAGAAGTAGTCGCTGACGCCGAACGTGTTCTTGAAGGCGGCGAGGCCCGCAGCGCTGCCGCCCGCGAGTGCGCTGAGGTCCATCGCCTTGCCGAACAACCCCATCCAGATGATGGGCTGGATCAGGGAGATGAACAGGACGAAGGGGTTTTTGTACCACTTCTTGATCTCGCGCCCCGTGAGGGCCACGAGGCCGCTCATGCTCTCGCCCTCCGCGTGACGATGCGTTGGCGGAACGCCTCATCGCTGCTCCCTTCCTGGTCCCGCAGCGTGCGCCCGGTCCGCGCGAGGTACACCTCGTCGAGGGTCGGCTTCGCGATGGAGATTCTCGTGGCCTTGAGATTGTGGGCGCGGATCGCGTCGAGGACCAGCGGTGCGGTCTCCTCGCCGTTCGCGACCGTGAGGCGGTAGCCGCCGTCGACGGGGAGGACGTGCTTCACGTTCGGGAGGGCGCCTAGCGACGCCGCGAGCCCGTCCTCCGCGGGGCGGTCCACGTGGATTTCGATGATGTCGCCGCCGAGGGAGTCTTTCAGGGCCCTCGGCGTGTCGAGCGCGACGATCTTCCCGTGGTCGATGATCGCGATGCGGTCGCAGAGATTGTCCGCCTCCTCGAGGTAGTGCGTCGTCAGGAAGAGCGTCATGTGGTACTTCTCCTTCAGGAGGCGGATGTACTCCCAGACCGCCGCGCGCGTCTGGACGTCCAGGCCGAGCGTGGGCTCGTCGAGGAAGAGCACCTTCGGGCGGTTGATGAGCCCGCAGGCGAGCTCGAGCCGGCGGCGCATTCCGCCGCTGTAGGTGTCCACGGTCCGGTCCGCGGCGTCCTTGAGCTGGACGAGGTCCAGCAGCTCCCCGGCTCGGGAGCGGGCCTCGGCCCTCGGCACCTCATAGAGACTCGCGATGAGCAAGAGGTTCTCCATGCCGGTGAGGTCCTCGTCCGCGGTGTATTCCTGGGGGACCAAGCCGATGGACCGCCGCACCTCGAGTGCCTCATGCGCGACGTCGTGGCCGTTCACCTTCGCTGCCCCTCCGTTCGGTCGGAGGACGGTCGTGAGCATGCTGATCATCGTCGTCTTGCCGGCGCCGTTGGGTCCGAGGAATCCGAAAATCTCGCCTTCCCGGACCTGGAAGCTGACGTGGTTGACCGCAGTCAACTCGCCGAACTGCTTCGTGAGGTCCGACACATCGATCACGTTGTTGTCCATGACTTCCTACCTCCTTTCAGTCTGCAAGGATTTGCATGATTCGTTCGCGCATCTCAACCACGACGCCGCGGATCGCCTTGGCCTGCTGCGGCGTGACGTTGCGGACGTTCGTCGCGATCAGCCGTCCCGTCCGTCGGAACTCGTGGAACATCGCGGCCCTCTCGGGCCCCAGGGTCTTCTGGACCGCCTCGAAATGGGCTTTCAGCTCCCCATGCCGAGCCTCCAGATAGGCCCGTCCCTTCGGCGTGATGCGGTAGGTCTTCCGGCGTATCTCGCCCGTGACCGCCACGTATCCCTTTGCGAGCAGGGATCGAAGCGCCGGGTACAAGGAACCCGGACTGGGCTTGTAGAACCCGTGGAACCGCTCCTCGAGGGCCATCATGATCTCGTAGCCGTGCATTGGCTTCTCCTGGAGGACGGAGAGGACGAGACCCGCGAAGTCCCCCCGGGCCAAGAAGTGGAACGAGCCACCGAACCTTTCCCTGGGCATCATCGGCCCAGACGATATATCGCGATATACTTAAACGTTGGCGCCTCGTTCGCCTGACCGAAGCCTCGGTGGCGTCTCCGGCCCGCCCCGCAGGCAGTGTGGATCCCTCGCACGCGGTCGGATACTATCGTAACCCAGATAACGGACCGAAGAATGTACGCCGGCAACCATGGCGGCTCCCCCGTCGTCCACCCCCGAGAAGACCGACTGGTTCTCCGTCGGTACGCTCACGGTCCTCCGCATCTTCCGCAGCGTGGCCGCGGGCTTCATCAATCTGATGTTTCCCTAC
This sequence comes from Thermoplasmata archaeon, assembly GCA_021788795.1. Taxonomy (GTDB): domain Archaea; phylum Thermoplasmatota; class Thermoplasmata; order RBG-16-68-12; family RBG-16-68-12; genus RBG-16-68-12. Next base: position 5,721 of record JAJYKG010000016.1, read on the forward strand.
CTCGTGCTCGTCGAGATGTACCACAACACCCCTACGGGTGCCCTGACCCTCGGAGGCATCTACGTCGCCGCGACCGTCGCGTCCGCGGGGCTCGGTTTCCTGACCGGATGGGCAGCGGACACCGTGGGTCGCAAGGTGACGTTCATGGTCGCCCTCGCCATGCTGCCGGTCTCTACGGCCCTCCTGCTCGTCTCCCAGTCGCTGCCGGTGGTCTACCTGGCCGCGGCCATCGGGGGCTACTCGGCCACTGGTTCGCTGGCCGGCGGCGGAGTGGGTGGCGTCGCGGCGCCGATTCAGAGTGCCCTGATCACCGACCTGAGCGCGCGCCGCGACCGGACCTTCCTGTTCGGCGCGCTGGCGTTCCTGTCGGGCATCGCGGCCGCGTTCGGCGCCCTCGGCGCCGGCTTCCTGTCGACCTACGACACCCTTGTCGTCGCGACGATCTTGGGCACGATCTCCCTCGTCCTGGGTTTCTTCCTGCACGACCGGTCCGAGCCCAAGCGCGGCCAGCGGATCCGGACGGGCGTGACCATCGGCAAGTTCTCCCTCACCGGCCTTCTGAACGGCGTGAGCCAGGGCCTCGTGACTCCCTTCCTCATCCCTTTCTTCATCATCGTCTACGCCGTGCCCCGGGACACGATGGGCATCTGGGCCACGGTTTCCGGCGTCATCGCGGCCGTCTCCCTCCTCTTCGCCCCCTTCATCGAGCGCGTGCTGGGGTTCCTGAAGAGCATCTACGTCACCCGCGGGGGGACCATCCTGATCGCCCTGGCCTTCCCCTTCATCCACCTCTTCCCCGCGTCCCTCGCGCTGTACTGCGCCTTCCCGAGCCTCCGTGTCATGGCGGTGCCCGTGCAGCAGAGCGCGATGATGGACCTCGTGAGCGAGGGGGAGCGGGGCCGTGCCCTCGGGATTAACCAAGCGCTCCGGCTGTCCTTCTCCGCGGTCGGGACCGGCTTCACCGGGTACGAGTTCAACGCGAACCTCATCTACATCCCGTTCCTCCTCTACGCGGTGGTCATGGGCGGGAACCTGATCCTCTACCGCTACTTCTTCCAGGGCTACGAGTCGCCCGAGATGAAACGGAGGGCCGCGGCCGGTCCTGCGGTCGATCCGCCGGGCGGTCCTCCTGTGCCGCCGCCCGGATCGCCCTGAGTTCCCTCTCGACCAAACGGCGGGAGCGCGCGCGGACCGCAGGCCGTTCCTGGCGGTAAATACGCACAGTTCTAAGAGGGCGTTCGGGCTCATTGGGAGGTCAGGTGACCCCCATGAAGTGCCCCGCCTGCGCGACCGAGAATCCGGAGGGGTCGAGGTTCTGCATGTCCTGTGCCGCGCCTCTCGCCGCCCAGGTGCCGCAGGCCCCGCCCCCGCCGGTGGCTCCGCCCCCTCCGCCGATCATCCCGCCGCATCTGCGGCACCGCCAGCCCCACGAGGACCTCGTCGGCCTCATGGCCCTCGCCTTCTTCCTGATCGCCGTCTCCGTCGCGGTGGCCATGAACCCGAACCTCGTCGCGGACCTGCAGGCCTGGACGCACCAGGTCTCCTCCCGGGGGACCGTGTTCGTGCGCCCTCCTGAAGGCATCCTCGCGAGCGCGGCATGGTTCTTCGGCGTCATCGGAGCGCTCGAGTTCGTCGCCGCGGGCTTCCGGTGGGCTCTCCGATGGACGCCGTTGCGTGTGGCGGGCCGCGTCCTGGCGGGCGTGGGCGACCTCGTGTTCTCCGCGCTCCTGTTCCTGTACTCGGCCAAGACGATCGCGGGCACCTTCCTCCTCGCCATCCTCGCGGGCACGGTCGGCGTTCTCCTCCTGCTCTACCTGACCGTCGGTCTGTACTGGGCCTCGGTCCGGGGCCTCCCGCGGCCGGAGGCCGCCCGGCCGCCTGCGCGCCAGTAGGCGGGCTCACGCTTATCCCGCGAGAGGGGGATATCGGGACGGGATGACCATGCAGCAAGGACCTCCTCCTCAACAGCCCCCGTCGTGGACCGGCCCGCCGCCCGGGACGCCGCCATGGGCCTGGCCGAGTTCGGCTCGGCGGGGCATGCGCTGGCGCGTGAGCGCGACGATCCTCCTGATCACCGCGTGGCTCGTGTTCATCCTGCTCTACGCGGCGTTCTGGTCCGGCCCCTTCAGCCTGTTCCAGAACATCGTGATCTTCTTCGCGTCGCTCATCGTGCTCTTCGGATGCATCGCCGCGGCGTGGGCGTCCTGGGGCATGCGCTTCACGGGGATGAACTGGGAGCACTGGCGCTGAGCGCGGAGGCACTACGCTCATAGGGACCCTCCTCGATGTCGTCCCGGGGAGTCCCATGGTCACCGCTCAGACGCTCGCCAGAAGCATCGTGCGCGACAGCTTGCGACCGAAGGAGTACGAACCCGTCCTCATCAGCACGTACCCGCACACGATCGAGCTCGCCGAGGAGATCACGCTCGAGTGCCAGAAGCTCGGCGCGGATCCGCTCATGCTCCTGGACACGGACAAGGCCTTCTACGGTCAGTTCAGGAACTTCTCGGATGAGAACCTGAGGAAGTGCAGCAGCCACTGCACGGGCCTCCTCGAGTACGCCCGGTCCTACGTGTGGCTCGGCGGGCCGCGGGACCCCGCGCCGATGGCCCGGACCCCCAAGGAGAAGTTCGCCGCCATGTACGCCGGGGAGCAGGCCCATTACGAGAAGTCCCTGGTGAAGAAACCCAAGAACGTCGGCGTGGCGATCGGCCAGGTCACCCGGGAGCGGGCCAAGGTGTACCGCCTGAACTACGCGAAGTGGCGGGCCATGGTCGAGTCGGCGGTCGCGGTCGACTACCGGAAGCTGGAGGCGACGGGGAGGAGGGCGGCGGCGCTCCTGTCCTCGGAGGCGGACGTGCGCATCACCGCGGACAACGGGACGGACCTGCGCTTCCGCCTCGCCGGGGCGGCCCGGCGGGCCGAGGTCGACGACGGCGTGATCAGCGACGAGGACCTGGCCCTCGGCGCCACGGACGTCTCCCTGCCCGCGGGCGAGGTCTGGGTGGCCCCCGTGGAGGCGAGCGCCCAGGGGACCTTCGTGTCCGACCTGGCGGTCCCGCAGATGGGGCGTCTGATCGAAGGACTGTCCTGGACGTTCAAGGACGGCCATGCCGTGGAGATCTCCGCGAAGCGGAACCTCGCGGCGTCCCAGGCGGGGTGGGAGGACGCGACGGGGGCGAGGGACATGTTCGGCCGCCTCGCGATCGGCTTCAACCCGCGGGCCCAGGCCGGCTTCCTCCAGAACTCGGTCGCTGCGGGCGCGGTCACCATCGGGATCGGGGACAACCGCGACATTGGCGGCGCGAACGAGTCGTCGTACGGGTTCGTGAACCAGCTCGCCTCGGCGACGGTCGAGGTCGGCGGCCGGACCGCGGTCGACCACGGGAAGTGGGTGGCCTAGGTCCGCCGCGCCCTCAGGAGCCCGCGGGCCGGAACTTGTACCCGTAGTGGATCACGCCGGCCTCCCCGTCCTGGCCCAGCTTGCGGAAGGTCGCCTGGACCTTCATGCCGATCTTCACGTCCTCGGGCTTGACGTTGATGAGCTGGGTGGTCAGGCGGACGCCCTCGTCCATCTCCACGATGGCCATGACGTAGGGCTTCTGCATGTCGAATTGCGAGGGGGCGTCGTAGATCGTCGTGTACGTGACCACGGTCCCCTTGCCGCACAGCTTGAAGCTCTGCATCTTCCCGATGGACTTGCGCCCGCAGTCCGGGCACACGGCCCGCGGGGGGAAGTCGACCTTGCCGCAGCTGCCGCACTTCGACCCGACGAGGTTGTAGCGGCTCTGGATCTCCCGCCAGAAACGCGGGATGGCCTGGGTCATCTCACGCACCCCGCTCGAAGATGTGGACGACGGCCGTGGCCCCCGTCCCTCCGAGGGTGTGCGTGAGCCCACGGCGGGCTCCGGCGACCTGCCGCTTCCCGGCGTCCCCGCGGAGCTGCCTCACGATCTCGACCGCCTGCGCGACGCCCGTCGCCCCGACGGGCTGGCCGCGGGCCTTGAGCCCGCCCGACGGGTTCACGGAGACCTTCCCGTTCAGCGCCGTCAGTCCGTCCGCGGTGGCGGGACCCCCCTTGCCTTTCTCGACGAATCGGAGGTCCTCGATCGCCAGGATCTCGGAGATCGTGAAGTTGTCATGGACCTCGGCCACTTGGACGTCCTTGGGCTCGAGCTTCGCCTCCTGGAACGCCCGCTTGCCCGCGATGACCGTAGCGTCCATCGTCGTCAGGTCGCGCCGGTCGTGCACCGCCAGGAAGTCGCTCGCCTGGCCGGAGCCCTTGAGCAGAACGGGCGCGTCCGTGAACTTCCGGGCCCGGTCCGCGGCGCAGAGGACGACCGCAGCCGCGCCGTCGCTCAGGGGCGCGCAGTCGAACATCCCGAGAGGGTCCGCGACCATGGGGGAGTTGAGGACCGTCTCGAGGGTGATTTCCTTCTGGAACTGCGCCTCCGGGTTCAGGGAGCCGTTCTTGTGGTTCTTCACGGCGACCGCGGCCAGATGCTCCCGTTTCGTGCCGTACTCGTGCATGTGGCGGCGGGCCATCATCGCGTACAGCCCCGCGAACGTGGCGCCGAACACGCTCTCCCACTCCTGGTCCGCCGTGCTCGAGAGGATCTCCGCGGCTTGGACGTCCCCGACGTCCGTCATCTTCTCCGCGCCGCCGACGACGACGATGTCGTACATCCCGGAGGCGATGGCGAGACGGGCCTGCAGAAGGGCGACCGCGCCGCAAGCGCCGCCGCCCTCGACCCGCACGGTCGGCAGGTGGCGGTCCGCCAGGCCCGCGTAATCGGCGACCAGGGCGGAGACGTGCTCCTGGTCGATGAACTTCCCCGCGGACATGTTCCCAATGTAGACCGCATCGATGTCCTCGGATGCGATCTTCGCGTCCTGGATCGCTTTGAGGCCGGCCTCGATGCCGAGATCGCGGAAGGATCGGTCCCAGAGCTCGCCGAACTCGGTCTCGCCCACGCCGATGACGGCCACCTCCCGCATGGTCACGCCTCCCGCAAGAGGATCTTGCCCCGGAACTTCGCGTACGTGGCGTAGTCGATGAACTCGTGGGTCTCGATCATGCGCTTCACCGTCGGCGTGGCGTCCCTCCGGAGCTTGGAGATCGCGTCCGTGACCGTGATGTCGAAGCCGTCGGACCCGGCGCCGGAGCCGTACCCGACCGCGAAGATGCGGTCCCCTGGCTCGGCCTCGTCGAGGATCGCGCTCAGGCCGACCATGATTGCGCCGCTGTACGTGTTCCCGATGTCGCGCACGCAAAGGCCCGTGTCGACCTGCGCGTCCTTGAAGCCGAGCTGCTTGGCCGCGCGCACCGGGAATTTCCCGTTCGGCTGGTGGAAGACGGCGTAGTCGTAGTCCTGGGGCTGGCTGCCCGCCCGCTTGAACAGGAGCTGCGCGCAACTGACCACGTGCTTGAAGTACGCGGGTTCGCCCGTGAAGCGGCCCCCATGGCTCGGGTAGCGCTGGCCCTCGCGGCGCCAGAAGTCCGGGGTGTCCGTGGTGTAGGAGACCGTGTGGTTGATCTCCGCGGCGACGTGGTCCGTGCCGACGAGCAGGGCCGCGCCGCCCGCGGAGGCGCTGTACTCGAGCGCGTCCCCCGGGGCCCCCTGGCTCGTGTCCGCGCCCACCGCCATCCCGTACTTCATCATCTTGGAGATGGTGAGCCCCATCGTCGTCTGGATCGCGGCGGTCCCGGCCTTGCACGCGAACTCGAAGTCCGCGGCGGTCAGCACGGGCGTGGCGCCGATGGCCTCCGCGACGATCGTCGCCGTCGGCTTGACGGCGTAGGGGTGGGACTCGCTCCCGACGTAGATCGCACCGATGTCCGTGGGCTCGATGGACACCTTGGCCATGCACGCCCGCGCGGCCTCGACGCTGATCGTGATGACGTCCTCGTCGGGGCCGGGCACGCTCTTCGCGCGGATGTTCAGGTTCCGCCCCATGGCCTCGCCGTCGTTCCCCCAGACCGCGCCGATGGTCTTCGGCGCGATCCGGTACCTCGGAATGTAGGCTCCGTAGCTCACGATTCCCGCTTTCATCCCAATCGCTCCAGTCGTTCGATCAGTTCGTTCGGCTCTAATTCGGTCCGCGCGAGGAGGATGTTCTCGAGCTCCGCAAGCTTGACCGCGAGCTCGTCGATGTTCTCCGGCTGCACGTAGACGACCATGGCCGGCTTGAGGGGGTGTGCCTTGACGGCGATCATGGGCGACCGCCCGAACTTCACCCCGGTGAACAGCAGCGCCCGCTCCGACGTCGCGCCGTAAATCTTCAGGTAGTCGTTCGCGTCGAGGGTCGTGATCGCCTTGATCGAGTCGATGACCGTGTACCCGTTCACGATGCGGCGCGTGTTGAGCCCGCTCGTCAGGAGCTTCCCCTCGATCTTCCGCAGGAAGTCCGCGGCCCGCATGCCCACGGGCCAGTCCTTGATGGACGGGATGACGTCGTCGTAGGCCTCGAACCGCCGCAAGAGCCGGCGGCCCGACTTGACGTCGATCTCCAGGAATGCGTCCACGAGGCGCCGGATCGTCTTGATGCCCGGCGACGTCCGCCGTCCGGCCTCGTAGTCGCTGATCACGCTCGGACTCACGTGCATGTGGCGCGCGAGGTCCGTCTGCGAGATGTGCAGCTCCTCCCGCCACTTGCGCATGGTCTTGCCCGGCGACTCGGAGAGGACGATGTCCCCCGCGATCTTCTCGCGGAGAGGGAGCTCCATGGCCGCGTGCGACATTCGGGGACCTACATAAACGTGTCGAAGATGATTTCGGCGCTCGACGAAGGTCCTTCCGCACCCGCCTCCGGGGTCCCGGAAGGCGGCCGCAAGACGTATGCGCTGGGCCGCGATTCCCCCTTGAGCCCTTCCACGCCCGGAGGGGCCGAAGCGTCGTCGGAGGTCGGTTTCCCATGTCCCTGCTGTCCGAGCGCGATCGCGCGCGCGTCAAGGAGATTCTGGCGAAGGTGGAAGGGCCGGTCACCCTGCATTACTTCACGCAGGATTTCGAGTGCGAGGCGTGCAAGGTGACGCACGAACTCCTCGACGAGCTCAAGGAGCTGGCCCCGAAGCTGTCCGTCAAGGTCTACGAGTTCAAGGAGGGCGAGGGGGAGGCCAAGCGGCTGAACGTGGACAAGATTCCGGCCGTGGTGCTCGAGGGCCCCAAGGTCTACGGGGTGCGGTACTTTGGCGTGCCCTCGGGGTACGAGTTCTCCGCGTTCCTCGAGGACCTCATCGACGCGGGGCGCGGCGCCTCGGACGTCTCCGCGGACACGAAGGCGTGGCTGAAGTCCATCGAGAAGCCGATCCACATCCAGGTCTTCGTCACGCCGACGTGCCCGTACTGCCCGCGGGCGGTCCGCATGGCGCACAAGCTCGCCTTCCTGAGCGACAAGGTCACCGCGGACATGGTCTCCGCGAACGAGTTCCCTCACCTCTCCGTGAAGTACCGCGTGATGGCCGTGCCCAAGATCGTCGTCAACGAGGGCGAGGTCGAGTTCGAGGGCGGCCTCCCCGAGGCCGCGTTCGTCGAGCAGCTCCGCCGCCTCGGGTCGGACACGGGGCCTTCGATGTACACGTGACGGCCGGGCGTGGGCCGCGCGGGCGCGGACGGCGTCTCAGCCGAAGAGCGGGACCTTCCCGCTGCGTTCGGGCTTCGGAATCAGGAAGACCCCCACCGCGGACACCAACGCCACCCCGGCGAGGACGTCGAAGGCCAGCCCCAGGCGCGTGTAGTTCGTGAGGATGATTGCGCCCACGACGAGCGGGCCGAACACGCTGCCGCCCGACGCGCCGAGCCCCCAGACGAGGCCGTTCCCCAAGGCGGAGGAGTTCCTCGGGACATAATCCGCGACGAGGGAGAAGAAGAGCGGGAACCCGCTGAACGTGAAGAAGCCGAAGAGGGCGAGCAGGGCAATCGATAGCGTCCCCTGCGCGTACACGCCGCCCACGATGGCGGCCGCCGCCCCGAAGGTGCTCAGGGCGAGGACGAGCCGCTTGTCGTACCGGTCCACGAGCAGCCCGAAGGAGGGCTGGCCCACGATCGCCGGCGCGTAAACAGTCGTGACGGCGATGAACAGGGCGGCCCCCGAGCCCAGCCCCTTGTCGAGGGCCAGGAACGTGGGGATGTAGTACGCGATCCCCTGGGTCGCGAGGGATCGGATGAGGACGACGACGGTCAGGGCGAGGACGCCCTTCGTCGCCACGTCGCGGCCGCGTCCCCGCTGCGGCGCCTCCTCGCGGCTCACGGCGGCCCGCTCGCGCAGGCCGACCCAGATCGTCACCGCCGCGGCGAAGCCGATCACCGCGATGAGGAGGAGCGGGTCGTAGCCCACGAGGACGACCGCGGCCAAGGAGAAGATCGCGGGGAAGAGGGCCCGGCCCGCGCTCCCCCAGGCCCCGTTGAACCCGAGGGCCCAGCCGCGGCTGCGTTCATCGAAGCTGGACTGGAGGATGCTCCCCCCGAGCGGGTGGTAGAACGAGGTCCCGAAGCCCATGAGGAACGCCGAACCGCCGATGACGGCCACGAGCGCGGCCCCTGTGGCGAACGTCAGGCCGGCGTAGAAGCCGAGGAAGCTCGTCGAGACGAACGCGATCCCGAGCGCGATGAGGGCCCCCGGCCTTCCGCTCCGGTCCGCCCAGCGCCCCACGAACGGGCTGAGGAGGAGCGAGGCGCCATTGGCCGCGACCGCGACGCCGGTAACGACCACGGGCGGAGCGCCCTTCTGGGAGGCCAGCAGGGCGCCGATGATGGAGAGGAAGATCGCCATGCCGTCGTTCGTGGCATGGGCGAGGGACGTGTAGACGAGGGCCCGCAGCCGGGTCGCGCGGGAGGGGAGGGACAAGGGATCGCCGTTGCACTCGCGTCCCTACTTTATCAGCGTTTGTCCGTACTCGGGGCTCACGTCGTCGCGGCCTGGAACCCCTCGCGCAGCCGCCGACGGACGTCCGGGTTGAAGAGGTTGCCGAAGACGATCTTGCGCCCCGTCCGGTTCGAGCCCATCATGCGGACGAAGTCCTTCATCCCGCCCGTGCTCTTCCATCCCTCGATGTGCGCCGCGTAGGCGTCCTGGGAAAGCTTGCCGAGCCGTTCCTGCGTGAGCCCGTCCTCGTGGTACTCCCAGATCCGATGGTTCCGCTTCCAATCGCCCTCCGCCACGATGCCGTCGCGGATGAGGCCGTCCCAGATCGGCGTGCCGATGAGGCAGTCGAGGATGTTCACCTGCACCGCGTGCGGGCGCAGGCTGCGGATGAAGGCGATTGTGTGCTGGATGTCCTCCGGGCTCTCCACCGGGGCCCCGATGATGAACGACGTGACCACGATCATCCCCGCGCGCTTGGCGTCCGCGACCGCCTTCTGCGCCTTGGCCGCGGTGATGCTCTTCTTGTAGTAGTCGAGGACGCGCGGCGTGGGGCTCTCGACGCCGAAGTAGATGACCTCGAAGCCCGCATGCTTCATCGTCCGCAGGAGCTCGTACGGCGCGTTGTCCACGCGGCCCTCGCAGTAGAACCGCATCCGGATCTTGCGTTCGCGGATCTCTTTGCATAGCTCCACGACGCGGCTCTTCTTCAGGGTGAAGTTGTCGTCCACGATGACGACGGTCTCGTACCCCTGGTCGTACAGTCCCTCAAGCTCGTTGGCCACGTTGGCCGCACTCCGCGCGCGCCAGCGGCACTGGGAGAACGCCGCGCAGGAGCAATACGTGCATGCGTAGGGGCAGCCGCGGGACGTCACGATCGTCGTGAACTTGCCGTACGTGAGGCGGATGTTCTGATGAAAGTAGCCGTACTCCAGGTCGCCCAGGAGGGAACGGTCCGGGATGGGCAGGCGGTCGAGGTCGTGGATCACCGCGAGGGGCCGACTCACCAGGTGGCCGTCCGCCTCGAAGGTGATACCCTCCACGTCCGCGGGGCTCGTCCCTGCCTCGAGCCGGTCCAGGAGGTCGGGGAACGCGCGCTCTGCCTCGCCCTTGATCACGTAGTCGACGAACGGGTAGTCGCGGAGGATCTTCTCCGCTGCGAAGGTCGAATGGTACCCCCCCATCGCGAGGGTGGTGCCGGGGGAGGTTTCATGGATTCCGCGAAGGGCGTCGATGGCGTCGAGGAATGTGTGGGTCGAGCAGTTGATTCCGAAGACATCCGGCGCGGCGTCGGTCACCCGCCGGGCGAGCTCATCCCCGCTCAGGTTCCGGCAGAATGCGTCGAGCACCTGGACGTCCGTCCGGCCGCGCGTCTTCAGGCTCCCGGCGATGTAGAGGAGCCCCAGAGGTGGCCACAATTCCGTAGTCTTTCCTGGAGGCGTGGACAGGAGGACCTTCATTGGTGCGGGCTGGGGTCGCGGGAGCCGCCCGACCTGACTCTCCCTGGAGGCGGGACGGCCGGTCACCGGAGGACGATCCTCCCGAGCCGGTGGACCCGGCATCAAGGCTCTGTACTTTCAATGGGTGTTCCTCGGGGTTCCATGCGGAAATGGAAGTCTAGAGGCCCAGGAGAGCGTCCAGAGACCAAGCGCCCGCCCCCAGGAACACGAGCGCCAAGGCGCCCGCGAGGAAGAGGAGGTCCGTCTCCCAGCCGCCCATGAGCTTCTTGCCGAGCTTACCAAGGTACTCCGAGAGAGTTCCGATCGGACAAATCCACGAGCAGAGCGCCCGCCGGAACCTCGTACGCCGCCAGGCGGGCGAGCCAGTCAGCGCGCGTACGGGTCGAGAACCGCTCCTGGAGGACGGCCTGCAGCTCGTCGTAGGCGGCGGTGATCAACGCGACGATCGCCTGGCTGACGGGGAAGAGATCGAGGCAGCGCGCCGCCCACTGCCGCGCCGCCACGGCCGGATGCCCCATCAATTCGATCAGCAGCGGGATC
>JAJYKG010000017.1 GCA_021788795.1 Thermoplasmata archaeon
TTCCGTCCCGGGACTCGGCTCCGGTTCTACCACCAGGGCGAGCCCGTGTCTGCGCGGGTCAGGAAGTACTCCGGCAAGACCTACCGTTTCGCGCTCGCGCCTTCCCCGGAGGTCGACCGCCTGCGCCGCGGCGACATGGGCGTGTTCGATCTCGAGGACTTCACGGTCCGCGGCGGCCTCGTGCACGCTCGGCAGCTGGATGACCTAGCGGGCTCGTCCGTTTCCCTGGCCGCGATGGAGCGCGCTTGCCGCAATCGCCGCATGAACCTCCACGCCCTCCTGACGCGCGCCGAGGAAGAGGGGTTCGTGGGGACGCTCGCGGCGATCGAGGACAAGGCGATCCCGCGGAACGCGTTCCTCGTGAACGTCGAGGCGAGCAAGGCGATTCCCGGCGTCGAGATCGGCGGCGGACCGGTCATCCGGGTGGGGGACCGCCGGAAGACGTTCGATCCGCAGGCGGAGAGCTTGCTCCTCGCCGCGCGCGAGAAGCTCCCGAAGTCAAAGCCGGTCCAGCGGTGGCTCATGTCCGGGGGGACTTGTGAGGCCACTCCCTGGGGGCTCTATGGTTGGCGGGCGACGGGCGTGGCGATCCCCCTGGGCAACTACCACAACCAGGGGGCTCGAAATCGCCTGGAGGCGGAGGTCGTCTCCGTGAAGGACCTGGCCACCGCGGTGGACCTGATCGAACTCGCGGCCCGCGACCCCTCGGCCTCCGGGCGGTGGGACGACCGCACCCGCCGGACCCTCGACGGCTACCTGCGGAAGTACGGCCGACGGCTGACGGTCGGATAGGCGGGACCACAAAGCCCTTCTAGGGAGCCCGCGAATGGCGGCCCGATGGAGGGGGCTCCCGAACCCGCGCCGAAGCCGTCCCGGAGGCGGCGCGTCGTCCTGGTCCTGATCGTGGCCGCGGTCGTCGTCGCCGCGGGCTTCGTCGTGTGGTGGGCGTTCATCCGACCGCGGACGATCGCGGAGGTGTTCGCCTTCGACCACTTCCAGCCTGGCGCCTCCGTGACCGTCCAGGGGACGATCACCGGCATCGACCGCGAGAACACGAGCTACGGGCCCCGCGTGAGCCTGCAGCTCGACGGCAACACCCTGTGCGCCGGATCCGGGGACGTGTTCGGCGACCCGAACGCCACGTACCGTGTCGGCGAGACCTTCCAGACCATGCTCCACTTCCAATCCTACACGCTCAACGGGGACCCTGCGGTCTCCGCCCCCGAACTCGCGTGCCCCTTCCCGCTCGGCTTCACGGGGATCGGGCACGTGATCGACGCCGTGGGCGTGATCGCGGGGCTCACCCTCGTTTACAACGGCACCGCGGCGGGCGGCTGGCAGGCGTACAGGTTTGTCGCGCGGAACGGGGCGGCGTACAACCCGGCCGTCCTCCCCGCGACCCTGCGGGAGTCCCTGCCCGTCGGGGGGAACAACCCGGCCCTCCCTGCAGGGGGCACGGTGGACTCGGCGGCTCGTTGGAACACCCTCCTGTCCCTCCAGTACGTCGCCCTGGCCGGCCAGTTCTCGGCGTTCCCCAGCGTCGACCACATGGCCTCCCTGGCGAGCCCGTCCTCCGCGAACGGCACACTGCGGTTCATCGATGCGGACCACAATGGCCTCGTGGACGACGGCGACCGGATCGACGTGCGGCTGCCGCCGACGGCCAGCGCGTCGACCTGGGACACGTACCTTCTCGAAGTCGGTAGCATGGGAAGTGCCGCGCCGACCTACGTCGCCGCGTCCCATTACATCGTGAACGGCCCGCAGGGCCCCCTCGAGACCCTTGCCACCTCGCGGCCCACGCTCCTTGATTTCCGTTACGCCGGCACCCAACCGGGCCCGCCTCTCCGGTCCGCCATCCAAGCCGCCGGCTTGTCGTTCGGCTCGGCACCGGCCGTTTCCACGACCGAGTACGACCTGCTCCTGCCCAGCAACGGGACCACCCTTTCGGGGCCGTTGGCCGGTCTGCCCGCGGTCCCCGGGAGCGGCATCAGCCTCGCGTTCGCGGACCGGAACGGGGACGGGTTCGTGGACGCGGGCGACACGTTCACGCTGAGCGGGGTGGCGAACCACACGCGGGTCACTCTGACCCTGTCCGCGGGCGGGTTCACGGTCGCCTTCGTCGAGTGGATCGTCGGCTACGGGATGCCGGTGCCCTTCATCCCGAACTTCTCGTTCGCGGCCACGGGGAGCGGACCGTGGACGATCACCGCGACGGTTCCCACCTGGAGCCCGGAGCTCGCCTTCAACCGGACCGTGCGCGCGACCCTCTTGGAGAACGGCCGGGCCGTCCTCACGAACGTCTCCCTCGCGAACGGGACCGTGGGAACCTTCGCGAACGGTACCCTCAGCTTCACGGACGCTGATGGCGACGGCACCCTGTCCACGGGGGACTTCTTCACCCTGACCGGGAACCCGACCGCCCCGTACGAACTCGAGGTTTCCGTCCTCTTCCAGGAATGGACGCCTCCCGTGGACGTGTGACGCCCGCGACGGGCGGCGGGGCGTGGAGAGTTCTTTAACCCGCCACGGGATGGCGGGGCGTGGCCCCGCGCGCAGTCGTCCTCCTGAGCGGCGGCATGGACTCGGCCACCGCCCTCGCGATCGCCCTCCAAGAGGGCTTCGAGGTCACCGCGCTGAGCGTCGACTACGGCCAACGCCACCGGAAAGAACTCGATTCTGCGCGGAAGGTCGCGAAGCACTTTGGCGTGAGGGACCACCGCGTGGTCTCGCTGGACCTTACGGCGATTGGCGGCTCCGCTCTCACGGACAAGAAGATCCCCGTGCCTGAGCAACGCCGCCTCGAGGAGATCGGCCAGGCCATCCCAGCGACCTACGTGCCTGCGAGGAACACCATTCTCCTTGGCTACGCTCTCGGGCTCGCGGAGGCCACCGGTGCGAAGGCCATCTACATCGCGGCGAACCAAATCGATTACTCGGGCTACCCTGATTGCCGCCCCGAGTTCTACAAGGCCTTCCAGGAGGTCGCCCGCCTGGGCACGCAGCGCGGGGTGGAGGGCGACATCATCGAGATCCGGACGCCACTCCTCGCCATGTCCAAGGCGGACATCGTGCGAAAGGGCGAGGAGCTCGGCGTGCCGTGGGCCCTCACGTGGTCGTGCTACCAGGGCGAGGAGAAGGCCTGCGGCGTCTGCGATGCGTGCCAGTTGCGGCTCAAGGGCTTCCGCGAGGCGGGCGTGAAGGACCCGCTGCCCTACGCCCGGAGGCCCCGGGTGACGAATGCTTAATTAGTAGCCGCGCGGCCATATCCGAGGGGACCGTGCACCACGAGGCCGTTGTCGGCAACCAACCCGGGGAGACGTTCCTCCTCAACGAGTGCTACGCCTCGATCCAGGGCGAGAGCAGCCTCGTCGGCACGCCGACCGTCTTCGTGCGCCTGTACTCATGCAACCTGCGGTGCGCCTGGTGCGACTCCGTGTACGCCGTCGAGGGCGGCGACTACGAGGAGGTCCCCGTTGCCGACGTGGTCGAGCGGGTGCGGCAGCTGACCGCGGGCGACGGCCGGCGGGGCGGCATCAGCCATGTCTGCTGGACCGGCGGCGAGCCGCTGCTCCAGTGGCGCTCCGTGGCCAGGGCGATCGAGGCCCTTCCGGCGCACTTCGTCCACTCCATGGAGACGGACGGCGAGGTGGACCTCGGCCCCTTCGACGCGGCGATGGCGTCGCAGCGGGCGGACGGCCGCGTGCGGTACATCATGGACATCAAGTGCCCCGGCTCTGCCATGGTCGCGAAGAAGGCGTACGAGAACCTCCGCTTCCTCCGGCCGGTCGACGAGGTCAAGTTCGTCCTCCTCGACCGCGCAGACTACGAGTTCGCGCGCGACGTCGTCCGGCGGAACGAAATCCCGGCGGCGACAATCCTCTTCTCGCCGGTCAATCCGGCGAACCGCGTGAACCGGGGGCTCGACGCGACCGAGCTCGCGGGATGGATCCTCGAGGACCGCCTCGACGTGCGGCTGCAACCCCAGATCCACAAGTTCCTCTGGCCCGGCCAGGAGCGCGGCGTCTGACGCCGCCCCGGGGAATACTTCATATCGCGGTGCCCTTTGGCTCTCTCGTGCGCTACGAGGAGATCGAGCACACCGCGGACGTGGGCATCCGCGCGTACGGCACGACGGCTTCGGAGCTCTTCGCAGCCGCGGCCGAGGGCATGTTCAGCCTGATCGCGAATCCTGCCAAGGTCCGGCCCACCGGCGAAGTCGAAATCACGCTCGCCGCGGAGGACCTGCCGCGGCTCCTCGTCGCGTGGCTCTCCGAGCTCCTGTTCCTGCACGAGACGCAGAAGCTTCTCTTCGCCACGTTCGACGTGCGGGTGCGGGGCGCCTCCCTGGACGCGCACGTGCGTGGCGAGAAGATCGACAAGCGCCGGCACGAGCTCAAGCTCGCGATCAAGGCGGTCACGTACCACCGCCTCTCGGTGGACGTGGAGAAGGGCGTGGCGGAGGACATCTTCGACGCGTAGGTGGGACGATGATCAAGGGCGTGACCTTCGACTGGTGGCACACGATCGCGGAGACGCCGTGGCCCGACTTCGACGCCCACATGCGGAAGATCCGGGTCGAGCGCATCCGGGAGGCGTTCTCGGACCGCGGCCTCGTGGTCGAGGCGGACGTCCTGTACCGGGCGTACGACCGCCACACGGAGCTCCTGATCGCGAAGTGGAAGCAGCG
The DNA here is from genome assembly GCA_021788795.1 of Thermoplasmata archaeon. Lineage (GTDB taxonomy): Archaea > Thermoplasmatota > Thermoplasmata > RBG-16-68-12 > RBG-16-68-12 > RBG-16-68-12. The sequence goes on from JAJYKG010000017.1 coordinate 4,691, forward strand.
CGTCGACCTCAACGGCGAGGAGCAGCTTCGCGCCTTCCTGGAGCTCGCCGGACTCGACGCCGCGGACGCGGATCTCCTCGACGCCCTCGCGGCCTCCTTCGGGGACGCGATCCGCTCCAAGCTCCCGGTCCTCTACCCGCACGTCTCCGCCGTGCTCGCCTCGCTGAAGCGGTCGGGATACAAGGTCGGGCTCATCTCGAATACGGGCCGGACCTGGGGACGCTTCCTTCGGCCCATCCAGGACGACCTCGGGATCGGGAAGTACTTCGACGACCGCGTCTTCTCCGACGAAATCGGCGTGCGGAAGCCCGAGGCCGCGATCTTCGAGGCGGCCCTGGAGCACCTCGGCCTCCGACCCGGGGAGGTCGTCCACGTGGGCGACGACCTCGAGGCGGACGTCGGGGGATCGAGGGCCCTGGGCCTGCGGGCGGTGTGGTTCGACGTCGGCCATGACTCGGAGCATGCGGTCCATGATCCGTCCGCCCCCGGCACGGCGCTGCCGGACGCGGCGATCCACGACCACCGCGAGCTCCTCGGCGTCCTGGACCGGTGGCGGCCATGAAGGCCACCGCGGTCGCCCACCCCATCCAGGGGCTCATCAAGTACCACGGCCTCGCCGACCCCGTCCTCCGTCTCCCCTTCCATGACTCCATCAGCGTGTGCACCGCGCCCCTCACGACGCGCACGACGATCGAGTTCGGGGACTTCCCGCGAGACACCGCGACCATCGACGACCACGACATCTCCGCGCGGGAGATGGAACGGATCCTGGCGGTCGTCGACCCGATCCGGGCGCGGGCCGGCATCCCGCAGCGCTTCCGGATGGCGTCCGTGAACGACTTCCCCTCGAATGTGGGCCTGGGGGCGAGCGCGTCCGGGTTCGCGGCCCTCGCCCTGGCCGCGTGCCGCGCCGCCGGCCTCGAGGCCGACGCGCAGCAGGTCTCCATCTTCGCGCGCCGCGGCGCCGGGTCCGCCACGCGCGCGGTCACGGGAGGCTTCAGCAAGTGGAAGATGGGCCTGAGCGACGAGGACTCCTACGCCACCGAGCTCGCAGGCGAGGACCTGCAGATGGACATCATCGTCGCCCTCATCCCGGCGTTCAAGCAGACGGAGGACGCGCACCGGGAGGCGCTGACCTCGCCGTTCTTCCACGCGCGCCTCGCGGAGATGCCGCGGCTCATCGCAGAGATGGAACTCGCCATCCGGAAACGCGACGTGGGCGCGATCTGCGCCCTCGCGGAGCGGGACACCCTCATGCTCCACGGGATCACGATGACGGGCAGCGCGGAGATGGTCCTCTGGCAGCCCGAGACGCTCCGGGTCATCCTCGCGGTGCGCAAGATGCGCGAGGCCGGCATCCCCGCCTTCTTCTCCATCGACACCGGGGCCACGGTCTACGTGAACACGCTGCCGGGCCGCGGGCCGGACGTCCAGCCGCACATCGAGGAGCTCGGCATCCGCACGATCCCGTGCCGCGTCGGCGGCCCCGCGCACGTCGTCGGGGACGCGCTCTTCTAGGACGGGGCGGCCCGCGCGCTCAAGGCTTCTTCAGGCTCCTCCGGGCGAGCTCCGCGATCACGCGACGGTCCTGGCGCAGGCAGCGGGAGGTCCGCTGGTAGAGGGCGAGGATCACCGCGGTGAATACGAGCACGATTCCGACCAAAGAGAACCGCAGGAGGGCCGAGAGCTCGTCGAGGCTCTGCTGGTTCGCCGAGGTGCCGTTCTCGAGCCCGGGAACGGGCGAGTAGTACGTCAGGTGGAGGACGATCGGCGTCGCTTGGTTCCCCGCGGCGTCGACCGCGGACACGACAACCGTGTTCGCGCCGGGCCGGAGGCTGATGATGGCCCGCCAGTGGCCCGCGGCGTCCGGACGGATCATCTCGCTGTCCACGAGGACGGTGGCGTTCACGTCGTTGACCGTCCCGTTGAGGACGACCACGGACTCCTCCGTCTCGAGCCCGTCCGGCGGGTTGGAGACCGTGACCACCGGCGGCGTCGTCTCGACCCGCACCGCGGCCCGCACGGTGGTCACGTGCCCCGCCGCGTCCACCGCCACGACGACGATCGGGTCGAGCCCTTCCGGGAGCGTGAGGGTCGTCGAGAAGGACCCGTCCGCCGCGACCGTCACGGGATTCCCGTTCACGAGGAGCGCGCCGAGCAACGTGTCCGTGACCGTCCCCGCGACGACGACCCGGTCGCGGTTCGTCAGGCTGTACGCCGGCGACGTGAGGACCACCTGCGGCGCGTCGGAGTCCACGAACACTGCGATCCCGGTGTAGTTCACGTTCCCGACCTGGTCCGCCGCGGCGATCTCGAGGATGTTGAGGCCCTCCGGGAGCGCGAGGACCACGCTCCACGTCCCGTTCGGCGCCACGACGACGCTGAAGCCGTTCACGGTCACGAAGGCGCCGAACTCGGAGAGGCCGGAGACGCGCACGAGGTCCGTCGGGGACACGGAGAGGTTCGCGGGCGTGAGGACGACGAGCGGCGGGGGCACCGTGTCGCTGAGAATCTTCACGACGTCCACCGCGAGGTTCCCGAAACGGTCCGTGGCGTTCACGAAGATCAGGTTGCCTCCCTCGGCCAGGGACACCGGGACGGTGAAGGAGCCGTCCGCCGCCGCGACCGCGGAGTTCTGGAAGCCTCGGGGCAGGACCGTGGCCGTCACCGTGATGGGCGCCGCGCCCGCGAAGTACGGGGAGGCGAGCAGCGCGGTCCCCTGGACGAGCACGGACGACGTCGGCACGGCGGGATACGCCGGCGCGGTCACGAGCAGGATGGGCGGCGTCGTGTCCACGGTGAAGGTCCACTGCACCGAGCCGGCCAGGCCGAGCGCGTTCTCCACGGTGACGTTGGCCAAGTGCGGCCCGTTCCGGAGTTCGAGCGCGAAGGGCAGGACGAAGGCGCTCTGGTTGAACGTCCCCGCGCTGGAGAGGTTCATGCCGTCCAGGAAGAGGTAGACCGCCACGACGGGGGCCGACCCAGCCGTGTAGGTCACGACGACCACCGGGGTCGTCGTGTTGATCAGGTCCCCGTTCCAGGGCGTCACGTTCGCGATGGACGGCGCGCCCCCCGCCTCCGCGCGCACCGGCTCGGGGGCCGGTGGACGGCCCGGCGTGGACGTGGTGCCCGCGAGGGCCGCGGACACGATCAACAGGATCGCTGCGAAGACAACCGCGCGTCGGTGGGTCAGGGGCGCCATGGCGGATCCCTCGGGAGGGAAAGAGCCGCGAGAAGGCGACCCTCCCCCGGGCGGGACGTCGGTACGCCGCGACCCCGATATAAATGATGAGACCGTACGCAGCGGGACGCGTCCCGGGAATCGCCGCCGGGGGGCTCACAGGGAAGGCCGCGACCGGCCGATCGGGCCCGCGAGGACCAGGGAGCTCGAGGCGGGGTTGAAGTACTTCGCCGCGGCCGCGCGGATGGCGTCGTCCGAGAGGCCCTGGATGATCTCCGGGTAGCGCTCGAGGAAGTCCATCCCGAGCCCGTAGTGCTCCATCCGGTGCAGCTCCGCGGCCACCTCCGCGTTCCGCTCCAGGGAGACGACGAGGGAGCCGACCTGGTTGTCCTTCCCGTCCTTGATCTCCTGGACCCCGAAGGGCTCGGACCGGAGGCGGTCCATCTCTCCGCGGATGCCCTGCACGGCCCGATCCAGGTTCGAGGGGTTCACGCCCACGCTGATGGACCACATGCCGCCGAGCGAACGCGCGTCGAGGCTGCTGTACGCGTAGTAGGCGAGGCCGAGCTCGTCCCGCAGGTCCTTGCCGAGCCGGCCGAAGAGGCCGATCCGTCCGAAGAGGAGGTTCGCGAGCAGGAGCGGGTAGTAATCGTCGTCGCGGCGGGACACGGCCGGCGCGCCCACGACGATGTCCGCCTGGGACTTGTGGGGCATGGGGATCGCGGCGTTCCGCGGCTTGTAGGGCGGCGGGGGCGGCGGCGGCGCGGCCTCGGCCTCGCCGCGGAAGCGCGCGAGGGGCGTGGCCACCGCGGACTCGATCAGGTGCCGGTCCACGTCCCCCGTGATCGCGAGGATGAACCCCTCGGAGCCCACGTGGGCCTCGTGAAAGGAGGCCAGGTCCGCGCGCCGGATGCGGCGGATGCGCTCCTCCCCGCCCTTCGGGTCCCGGCCGTACGGGTGGTCGCGGGGGAAGACGATCCGCGCGAGCTCGCGGTACGCGCGCTGCCGCGGGTCGTCGCGCTCGATGCGGCAGTCGTTGAGGAGCTCCCCCCGGACCCGCTCCACGTCCTTCGCGGGGAACGCGGGCTGGGCAAGGCAGTCCACGAGGATCCGGATCGTCTCGGCCACGGTCTCCCGGGTGCAGCGACCCGAGAAGATCAGGAGCTCCTGGGAGTTGTGGAACTCGAGGGTCGCCCCGATGCCCTCCAGGCGGTCCGCCAGCTTCGCCGCGGACATGCGCCGCGTGCCCCCGAGGAGGAGCCGGGAGGCGAACTCCGCGACGCCGTGCTCCGGGCCCTCGGCGGCCATCCCGGCGGGCACGCTCCCGCGGAAGGCGATGAAGGGGTTCGACGGGAGGGCTTGGGAGACGAGGACCGCGCCGTTGTCGAGGACGGAACGGTCGGGGAGGTTCATCCCGGCACCTCCTGGGCGTGGAACCGGACGACGCTGCGGTGCTCGGGCACCAGGTACCGGCGCGCGACGTCCCGCACGGCCTCGGGTCGGACCCGCTCGACCTTCTCCAGGAGGGGCTCGTCGGCGTCCCACGCGGAGAGCGCCTCGAGGGTGCTCAGGAGGATGCCCTGGAAGGTGACCCCGTCGTGCTCGTAGCGCTGCCAGGACCGCACCTGGCGCTTCGCCCGGTCCAGCTCCGCCTTGGACGGCGGCGCCTTCTGGAGCCGCTCGACCTCCCGGTCGAGGACCGCCTCGACGCGGTCGACGGACACGCGGTTCGCGAGGGTCACGCTCGCGATGAGCAGGGACGGGTCGATCTTCAGGTCCTGCCGCACCGCGACATCCGTGGCCAGCTTGGCGTCGACCAAGGCGCGGTACAGGCGGTTGGAGCGGGGACGCCAGTCCCCCGCGGCGAAAGAGGTCAGGCCGCGCCAGCCCCCGAGGACGGTCGTGAGGAGGACGAGGGCGGGCGTGTCCTCGTGGGCGAAGGGCGGGACGTGCCAGCCCGCGAAGAGGAGGTCCGTGGCCCCGGGCCGCTCCAAGTCGCTCCGGCGCTCCCCGTGCTGCTCCGGCTCCACGAGGCGCATGGGGGGCGGCGCGGGCTCCGGCTTCAGCGGACTGAAGGCTTCGCGCACGTGCTGCATCGCGACCGCGGGATCGAAGCCGCCGACGAGGACGAGGAAGGCGTTGTTCGGCGCGTAGTAGCGGAGGTAGTGCGCGTACAGGGGGTCGCGGTCCAGCCGGGCCAGGTCCTGCTTGTAGCCGATCGCGGTCCAGTGGTACGGATGGACGTGGAAGGCGAGGCCCCAGAGCTCCTCCTCCGTGAGGAACTCGGGCTGGTTCTCGGCGCCCTCCCGCTCGCTGATGACGACCGTCCGCTCCGCCTCGACCTCCTTCGGGTCGAAGGCGGCGTTCCGCATGCGCTCGGACTCGATCATGAGCGCGGTGTCCATGTCCGAGGCGGGGATCGTCTCGAAGTACGTCGTGAAGTCCGTGTCCGTGAAGGCGTTCATCTTGCCGCCGACGCGGCTGATGAGGTGGTCGATCTCCCCCTTCGCGAGCTTGCCGCCCCCCTTGAACAGCATGTGCTCGACCCAGTGCGTCGAGCCCGTCATGCCCGGGACCTCGTTCCGCGAGCCGACGCGGTACGTGACCCATGTGGAGAGCGCCTTCGTGTCCGGAATCGGACGGAGGATGACCTTCAGGCCGTTGTCGAGGGACTCGACGTGGGTGGCCATGGGCAGGCGGCGGGAAACGCCGCGGGCCATAAAGAGTTACGCCGCTTCCGCAGGCCCTGGTCCGAGCGGGGTTCAGGCCCGGCGGTCGCCGCCCTCGCCTTTCTGGGCGCGGAAGTGCGCCGACTCCAGGTCGAGCTCGAAGTCCTCTTCCTTCACCTCGCCGGGGGTGAAGACCTTCCCTGCCTCAAACTCCAGCTTCTTCTCCTGCTTCTTGCGCTTCCTGGGCTTTTCCTCAACCTGCTGTGGCATAGGTCGCCTCCAGCTTCGTTGCGTACGGATCCGGGAGATCGATACGCCGCCGGCTCCCGTCGTTCACGACCAGTACAGACCAATCAATCATCTCGATATTGAAGGTGTCGCATAGTTCCCGGCGCAGCCTCGCGCGGGTGTCGTCCGGGGGGGTGGTGATGGCCGCCTTGACCGTCTCGTCGTCCGTGATGCGGTCCACGAGGCCCTCCCGCTGCCGTTTGTAGAACAGGGAACGCTCCGTGCCGATCTCGGAGTACTGCTTGCAGGCCATCATCTCCGTGTCGGGCCCGTCCTTGCCCTCCGTCGCGGCCTGGATGGCGAACCAGCGGTCCAGCCACTCCACGTGGCGCGCGGCGTCCTTCGACCGCTTGTCCTCGAGCTCCTCGAGGACCTGCTCCCACAGCTTGAACGCCCGCTTCTCCCACGCGTCCTCGACCAGGGGCTCGACCTTCGCGAGGTAGTACCGCTGGATGTCGATGGGCGATACGACCGTGCCGTCCTCGAGCTCGACGCGCCACTCGTCCGGGTTCCGCACCTCGACGTTGTGCCACAGGTCCCTCACGGGGTCCTTGAGCCGCGGCACGTCCTGGAGGGCGTCCGCCTCCATGAGCTGCAGGACCGCGGAAGTCGTGAAGTGGCGCAGCATGGCCGCGCTCTCGTTCATGAGCGCGTCCCCGACGATCACGTGCAGCCGCCTCCAGATGTGCCCATCCGCATGGGGCTCGTCGCGGGTGTTCAGGATCCCCGTGTCGTGCATCGTCTCCGCGCTGATGACGCGGGACGTGAGAAAGGCCATGGGCGACAGGACGTACTTGCCGCGGAGGATGTCCCCCGCGCCCGTGTAGATGATCCGCGTGGACAGGTGCGGCACGAGGTCGCGGATGAAGCGGTCGGGCCACGGGACGTCGCGGGAGACGCAGTAGTTCTCGTGGGACCCGTACGACGTGCCGTCGGGCGAGGTGTTGTTCTTGAAGGCGTGGATCTTCGTCGCGCCGTCCGTGTACTTGTCCTCCATGACGCGGCGGAGCCAGTCCAGGACCTTCTCCCCCGCCTTCTCCCACACGACCACGTCGTGGAAGTTCGTCGTCTCGGCCGTGCTCACCTCGAAGTGCCCGACGTCGTAGTAGACACGGGAGCCGTTCGTGATGAACTCGCCGGCCAGGTGGAGGTCGCTCTCGCGGAGGAGGTCCAGGGCGACCGTGTGGGGGTCGAACCCCATGGAGCCCATCTTCCGGCAGTACAGCGTGTACTCGTGCTCGGTCCCCTGGACCATCTTCTTCATCGCTCACCCGACCATCGGGTCTGCGCCGGTCCGGAAGACCTCCCTCTGCCGCTTCTCGTAGATGTACATCTCCGTGATGGCGTGCTCCTTGCACTCCTCCTCGATCGCCATCTCGAGGTCGCGCTTCGTGAGGCCCTCCTTCTTCCGGTCCGCCTTCTTGAGGGCGATCACGCGCTTCACGTAGTTCTTCTTCGCCGTCTTCACGATGGCCTCGAGGATGGCGCCGGAGATGATGTCCCGCCGCTTGACCGTCTTGATCGCTTCCGTGGCCTCGGAGTCCAGCTTCACCTTGACCCACTTGTTCTCGCCGTAGAGCTCGTCGAGGACGTACCGACGCAGGCCCTCGACGGCCTCGGCGTGCCCGCCGGACTCGGCCTCGACCTCGTCCGCGACGGGGAGGTCGTCCGTCAGGTAGATCTTCAGGATCTCCTCCGCGGCCGCGCGCTCGGGACGGGGGATCTCGATGATCTCGTCGAACCGCCCGGGGCGCAACAGCGCGGGGTCCACGAGGTCCGCGCGGTTCGTCGCGCCGATGACGAAGACGTCGTGCAGGCGGACGAGGCCGTCCATCTCGCTGAGGATCTGCGCGATGATGTTCTTGTGGACGCCCGACGTGTCCATCATGCCGCGGACCGTGAAGAGGGCCTCGATCTCGTCGAAGAAGACGATGCTCGGCTTCTTCTCGTGGGCCTGGCGGAAGATCTCCTTGATGATCCGCTCGGACTCGCCGACCCACTTCGAGAGGACGTCCGCGATGCTGACGTTGAAGAAGGTCATGTCGTTCTCCGTCGCGATCGCCTTGACGAGCAGGGTCTTGCCGCAGCCGGGCGGTCCGTAGAGCAGGATGCCCCGCGGCGCCTCGAGCTTGATCTGCTCGAAGAGCTTCGCCTCCTTGTACGGCAGGACGACGACGTCCTTGATGCGCTCGATCATCTCGGAGAGGCCGCCGATCTGGGCGTAGGCCACGTTGGGCTTCTCCCCGAGCAGGAGGGACTTGACCTCGAGGTTCGGCAGGACGTCGAGGACCTCCATCGTGGGCGGGAGGACGCTGACCTGGAACCCGGGCTTGAGCTTCTTGTACGTCGCCTTGTCGCAGGCCACGAGGCGCTTCTCCATGTCCCCTTCGACGGAGACCACGAGCTTGCCCTCGATCATGTCGACGACCTTGGCGATCACGCCCTCGTTGCGGACCGAGCTGCCCTCGACGATGGCGTAGGTCTGCGGGTGGACCCAGACGTACTGGCCGATCGCGAGCTGGGTCTTGTCCACGAGACCCGTGGAGACCTTCAGGAGCTCCGTCGCCCGCGCGACGACGACCTGGTTGCCGTCCATGTCCGGGCCCTCCTTCCGGATGACGTAGGCGTAGAGGAGCGGGGGCTGCTTGATCTTGTTGAACTTGTCCTCGTACGCCTTGAGGCGGTACTCCCGTTCCTCGATCTCGTACCGGAACGAGTGCAGGTCCCGCTCGTACTGGCGGCGCAAGCGGTCCATCTTCTCCTCAAGCTCGTCCCGCACTTCGTCCGCCGACTTGGACACCTTCTCGTCGACCTCATCGCTGGTCATCGGGTTCTCACCGTGGGCTCGGGCCCGCGAGCGGCGACGGGACTCTCCGGCCCTTCCCCTCCGGACTTCGGCAATGGAGGAAGAGCACCCTTCGCCCCATCCCTGTCGTCAGATTCGTGTGCGGGATTAAAGCTTTTGTCCCGGAGATAGTACAAGCGACGAACATGGGATTTTCCTGGGGAAAAGGCCGTTCTCGCAAGGGGAACGGCGCAAATCGCTCAGCACGGTCGGTCGAATTTGTTTAGGTCTGACGAAAACGCATCGGACCCATGAAACGGGGCACGGGACGGGCGACGGCTCCATCGAGGCGCCGCACATCTGCGGCACTCCTCGGCCCCGGTCGAGGGTCACGCGATCCCGTGGAGCGGGAACACGGTCCGCCGCAACTCGTCGACCGTCCGCTTCGCGGCGCGGGGCACGTGGGCCTCCTCCTCCGGGTGGGACTGGTCGCGCAGGGACTTCTCCCCCGGCACGGAGCCCACGAGGCGGTTGCACTCCTTCAGCCACTCGACCGGGAGCGCGTCCTCGATCTCGCGGCCCAGCATCGTGGAGAAGAGGACGGCCCATACCCGCGGCACCGCGGTGACCTCGTAGCCCCCACCGCCCGTGGCGACCCAGCGGCCCCCGCAGAGCTCCCGAGACAGCTGGTCCAGGATCTTCCCGACGGCCTCGTAGGTCTCCGTCGTCAGCATGAGATGCGTGAGCGGGTCCAGGGCGTGCCCGTCGGCCCCGAGCTGGCTCACGAGGATCTCGGGCCGGAACGCGCGCGCGAGCGGCGGGACGATCTCCTGGAACGCGTAGAGGTACGACGTGTCCCGGGTGTACGGCGGGAGGGGCACGTTGACCGAGTATCCGCGGCCGGGGCCCGTCCCGACCTCGTCCGTGGACCCCGTCCCGGGGAAGAGGTAGCGGCCGTCCTCGTGGAGGGAGATCTTGAGGACGCGCGGGTCGTCGGCGAAGATCGCCTGGACGCCGTCCGCGTGGTGCGCGTCGATGTCCACGTACAGGATGCGCCCGACCTTGTGGTCCTCGAGCAGGGAACGGATCCCGACCGCCAGGTCGTTGAGGAGGCAGAACCCCGAGGCATGGCCGGGCATGGCGTGGTGGAAGCCGCCGCCCAGGTTCATCGCGCGCGTGCGCGCGCCCGAGGCGACGTCCTCGCAGGCGCGGAGCGTCCCCCCGACGTGGAGGAGCGCCGCGTCGTACATCCCCGCGAACACGGGGTCGTCCGCGGTACCGAGGCCGTGCTCGTACGAGACCCCCTCGGGATGGAGGCTGAGGTCCTTGACGACGGACAGATAGTCCGCGTCGTGGACCCGGGCGACGGCCGCCTCGCCGGCGGGCTGCGGCAGGACCTCCTCGGCCTCCGCGAGGAGGCCGTAGCGCTCGATCAGGTCCCGCGCGAGCCGTACCCGCACCTGCCGCAACGCGTGGTCCTCGCCGAAGTCGTAGCGCAGGTAGTCCGGGTGGTAGACGAGGCCGGTCGCCACGGTCCCGCAACCGCCTCGGCCCACTTAAGCGTGCCCGAGGCGCGTCCGCTTCGGCATGCCGGGACGGCGGCCACGATAATTATCCATCTTGGAGAATCAAAATGCGCCTCAGAGGAGCCATCCGCCTGTGACGCCGAGGACGTCGCCCGTGACGAACCCCGCCTCTTCCGAGGCGAGGAAGAGCACCGCGGCCGCGATGTCCGCTCCGACGCCGGGGCGGCCCACCGCGGTGTCCGCGTCCCTCCGCCGCCGAGCGGACTCGAGGGTCATCTCCGGCCGCCGGACCACGCCGGGCGAGACGACGTTGACCGTGATTCCGTCGCGGCCGACCTCCCGGGCGAGGGCCTTGGAGAAGGCGACGATCCCCGCCTTCGCGGCGTAGAAGGGGGCCATCCGCGCGCTGCCGTGCGCCCGGTACGCCCCCGCCGCGCCGAGGCTGATGATGCGCCCCCACCCGTTCCGGCGCATGTGCGGGACGGCGGCCTGGGAGCAGAGGAACGCGGCGGTGAGGTTGGAGTCGAGCACCTCGCGCCACTCCGCCAGGCTCGTGGCCTCCACGGGCTTCACAATCCACTCCCCGACGTTGTTCACGAGGATGTCGAGACGCCCGAAGCGTCGGGCCGCGGCGGCGACCGCGTGGCGGCAGTCGGCGGGCCGCGTGAGACCCGCGCGCACGGCCAGGGCGCGCCGGCCCCGGCGCTCGATCTCGCGGACCACGGCCCGCGCCTCGCGCTCGCGCGTGCGGTAGGTGACCGCGACATCCGCGCCGGCGGAGGCCAGGGCGAGGGCGATGACCCTGCCGATGCGGCGCGAGCCGCCCGTGACGAGGGCCGCGCGGCCGTCGAGGGACATGGAGGGCTCTCGGGGCACGAAGGGCGGAGCGGGCTAAAACACTTCCCGGCCGGCGCGACCGCCGGAGGGGTTCAGAAGCGGGCGGAAGAAGGGGAAAAATAGGGGGTCCGCCCGCGGGTGCGGGCGGATTGGAGGAGGGTTGATTATCCTAAAAGGGGTGGACCGGGCGGTTCACCGTCTTCTCCGTCGCCTTCGGCTGCAGGAGCCGGATGGAGGAGGGCAGGAGCATCGACATCATCAGGGACACCTCGACGCAGGGGTTCGACGCCTGTTATCGCCGCAGGGTGGCGTAGATCATCGACGACATTCCCCAGATCGGGCTCTCGCTCGGCGGGATGAACTCCTTGGGAACGGACTTCTTGAACAGCTTCATGTTATCACCTCATACTTACGTTTCGATGTTATCGAATAGTCTCTATGCCGCAGGAGTACTTAAATATATCGATTTCGTATACACGCTTTGATATTATCAAATAGGGTGCGGCGATGTCGGAGGATGAATCCCGACCCATTGGCGAGCGCTCCGTG
>JAJYKG010000258.1 GCA_021788795.1 Thermoplasmata archaeon
TGCTCTACGACCACGACCGGTCGGAGTACGTGTACGAGGTGTGGGAACCCCAGCTGGACGACCGCGAGAAGGAGCTCCTCGCCATGCTCAAGGACTCCCTCCAGCGCACCCTCGAGTACGAGTGGGACAAGATGGCGGAAAAGGACAAGAAGGAGTACCTCGAGGAGGCCGTCGAGTCGTTCATCCACTCGCGCGGGCTCCGCCTCGAGGCGGAGCCCCGCGACAAGATCCTGTACTACATCCTCCGCGACTTCGTGGGCTACGGCCCCGTGGACGTGCTCATGGACGACCCCCGGATCGAGGACGTCTCGTGCGACGGCACGGCGATCCCCCTGTTCATCTTCCATCAGAAGTTCGAGTCGATCAAGACGAGCGTGATCTTCGACGACGAGGACACCCTGAACTCGTTCGCGGTCATGCTCGGCCAGCGCTGCGGCAAGCAGCTCTCCGTGGCCAACCCCATCTTGGACGGCACCAGCGTCGAGGGGCACCGCGTCCAGGCCACCTACAGCAAGGAGGTCACGACCCGCGGCTCCTCGTTCACGATTCGGCGGTACAAGGAGAAACCCTTCACCCCGGTCGAACTCGTGAAATTCGGGACCGGCAGCCCGGAGATGGTCGCCTACCTCTGGATCGCCGTCGAGAACGGCAAGTCCATGATGGTGTGCGGCGGGACCGCGTCCGGGAAGACCGCGACCCTGAACAGCGCGGCCCTCTTCATCCGGCCCGGCGCCAAGATCGTCTCCATCGAGGACACGCGCGAGATCAACCTGCCCCACGAGAACTGGATCCCGGGGACGACCCGGAGCGGTGTGGGCGAGCGGGGGGCCGACGGCAAGGCCGGCGGCGAGATTGATATGTACGACCTCGTGCGCGCGGCGCTGCGCCAGCGGCCCAACTACATCCTGGTCGGTGAGGTCCGAGGCGCGGAGACGTACACGATGTTCCAGGCCATGGCCACGGGCCACCCGACGATGTCCACGATGCACGCGGACTCCGTCAAGTCGATGGTCAACCGCCTGGAGAACCCGCCGATCAACACGCCCAGGATCCTGCTCACGGCGCTGAACTTCGTCGTCATCCAGACCCACGCGCGCATCGGCGACTCGATCGTCCGGCGCATCAAGCAGATCGTCGAGCTGGTCGGGTTCGAGCCGGAGACGAACGAGCTCATCACGAACACGGTCTACGAGTGGGACCCCGCCACGGACACGTTCGTGTACAAGGGGCACTCCTTCCTCTTCGACGAGATCATGGAAATGAAGAACATGACCCACGAGGAGATGGAGTCCGAGTTCCAGCGCCGCATCGACATCATCAACTACATGCTCGAGAAGAGTATGACGGACTTCCGCGAGATCTCCAAGATCGTCGTCTCCTACTATCAGTACCCGGAGGAGACCGCGAAGCGGATCCGGGACGAGATGGGCTGGACCGACCAGAAGACCGAGAAGCCCGTCGAGGCGGGAGGTGAGGCCGTTGGGTAGCACGGCGTTCGAGAAGCTCGAGACCCGCGGGACGCTCACGAAGACGAAGCGCTTCCGCCCCGGCGAGAAGGCCGAGGAAGGGGCTCACCTGGTGAAGCTCCCCAAGGGGGCGAAGCCGGTCAACGTCAGCCTGTCGCCGCGAGAGCAAATCGCCTGGCGGACGTTCGGCAAGTTCGTCCAGTCCCGGGAGCACGAGAACCAGGAGCTCGAGGACAACCTGCTGAAGGCCCACATCCGCCTCCGGCCCGAGGAGTACATGGCCGTCGCGTGGATGAACATGACCATCGCCGCCGTCGCGGCCGTGGTCGCCGCCTTCGTCGCGGTCCTGCTCCTCTCGTTCCTGCACGTGGACATCCTGTACCTGCTCATCATCTTCGCCCTCGTCGCGGCGATCCCCGTGTTCCTTTCCTACATGATCTATTTCGGCCTGCCCATCGGCTACAAGGGCAAGCCCGCCGCGGGCGCGAAGCGGCGCGGCGCGAAGATCGACAAGAAGATCTCCGGCGCGATGTCCTTCGTCTCCGCCATGGCTTCCGCCGACGTCCCCGTGGACGTCATCTTCAAGGAACTCTCCAAGCAGCAGGTCTACGGGGAGGTCGCCCGCGAGGCGGAGTGGATCACTCGCGACACGGAGCTGCTCGGGATGGACATCCTGACCGCGATCCGGCGGGCCGCGCAGCGCTGCCCGTCCGCGAAGTTCCAGGACTTCCTCCAGGGCGTCGTGACGACGTCCACGAGCGGCGGCCAGCTCAAGCCGTACTTCCTCCTGAAGGCGGAGCAGTTCGAGAAGGAAGACCGCCTCGAGATGCGGAAGCGGATGGAGACCCTGGGGATGCTCGCGGAGTCCTTCGTCACGGTCGTCGTGGCCTTCCCCCTGTTCCTGGTCGTCATCATGGCGATCATGGCCCTCATCAGCAAGGGGTCCGGCTCCTCCTTCGTCCTGGAGCTGCTCTACGTGGTCGTCGGATTCATGATCCCCATCAGCCAGTTCATGTTCATCTTCGTGATCTGGAACATGGAGCAGGAGGGATGACATGGCCCGCGAAGATCTCGAGCAGGCGCGGATCCGGCTGTACGAGAAGGCCGACCGGAGCAAGCTCATCCTCGGCATCAGCCTGACCCTCCTCGTCGTGTTCGGCTTCATCGCCTTCCTGAACCTGATCGGCTCCGTGGCGTTCAGCTTCCGATCCGACGCGACCAACCTGGACAACTTCCTGAACTGGCTCGTGATCGCGATTCTCGGCTTCATCGGGCCGTACGGTTTCTACACGGCCCGGAAGCAGCGGGAGATCAAGCAGATTGAGCGGCGGCTTCCCGACTTCCTCCGCGACGTGGCGGAGGCCGGCCGGTTCGGCATGACCCTCGCCGAGGCCATCGTGGTCTCGAGCGGCGGCCGCTATGGCAAGGCCATAGGCGTCAATCCTCCATTTTGAAAGAGAATTGTTACAGCCATGTTAACGACTGGCCGACTCTCGGCGGCCCGCTCCCGGCGACGATTCGGCAACGAGACGGGGGCGGAAACCAACCGGCTCCCACGCCCGTCTCGATCCGGGCCTTTCCGCCATGAACCCTAGTAGTTCACCTGCATGTTGATAAATAGGGCGTTGATATCGGGCGGTACGGCGTTCGCCACGCCGTTGTAGGTGCCCTGGCTGTGCGTGAACAGCAGGTTCTGGCTGTCGATGGCGAACTCCAGGTGCGAATCGTACTTGTACCCGATGCCGCCGACCACGCGCTGAAAATCCAGCGGATCGTTGCTCACGTTGATGTTCGGCTGAAAATATTGGTACAGCCCGAATAGCGAAAAAGGCGTGTGGGGAATATCGACA
>JAJYKG010000259.1 GCA_021788795.1 Thermoplasmata archaeon
GGCCGTGTTCGCGGGATACGCGATCATCGTGGTCTACGAGTTCCTGTACCCCATCCTGGGCAGCCTCGCCCTCCTCGGTTTCTCCGCGGTGGCGATCCTGCTCGTCCTCTTCCTGCCGGGCGGCGTGATCCGGCTCCTGCGCACGGGGGGATCGTGACGGACATCCTCGAGATCGACGGCGTCACGAAGGCCTTCGGGGGCAACACGGTCCTCGACGACGTGTCTGTGTCGATGCACGCGGACGCCCTGGCCGTCGTTGGACCGAACGGCGCGGGCAAGACCACCTTGCTCAACGTCGTCGCCGGCTTGGTGCGCCCCGACCGCGGCGTCGTCCGGTTCAAGGGCGTCACCCTGACCCGGATGCCCGCGGCGCGGATCGTCCACCTGGGGATGGTGAAGACCTACCAGGTGGTCCGGCCGTTCCGCACACTGACCGTGGAGGAGCACCTCCGCCTCTTCTCCCGCGTGCGGCCCGGCGCCGACGTTGGCGCGATCCTCGAGATGACCGGCCTGTCCGGGGTCCGGCTCCGCTACCCGACGGAACTGCCGTTCGGGTTCCTGAAGCGCCTCGAGCTCGCCAAGGCCCTGGCGGTCCGCCCGGAGCTCATCCTCCTCGACGAGCCCATCGGCGGGCTGAGCCGCGCCGAGGCGGACGGGATCCTCGCCACGCTCCGTACGCTCAAGGCCTCCGGACTCCGGATGGTCATCGTGGAGCACCGGCTCATGGAGACCCTTTCGTTCGTCGACGGCGTCGTCGCGCTCGACAAGGGCCGCCTGATCTTCGACGGCACGCCGTCCGCGTTCTTCGCCGACCCCGCGGTCCGGGACGCCTACCTGGGGGGAGCGCATGCTGGAGGTTGAGGACCTCGTCGCCGGCTACTACGGGTCGCAGGTCCTCCAGGGCGTCTCGTTCCACGTGGACCGCGGCATCACCCTGGTGATTGGGCCCAACGGCGCCGGCAAGTCGACCCTCGTTCGGGCGATCAGCGGCACCCTGCGGCCGGTGGGCGGCCGCATCCGTCTCGACGGCACGCCCCTCGAGCCCCTCCCGGCCTACGAGGTGGCCGAGCTCGGGATCGCCACGAGCCCGGAGCGGGCGCGGCTCTTCGCGGACCTCCGCGTGCTCGACAACCTCCAGATCGGGGCCGAGCTCGCGGCGAGGCGCGGCCAGGAGGTCGACTTCGACGCCGTCCTCGAGTCCCTGCTCGAGATCTTCCCGGAGATCCGGGACAAGCTCCACGAGAGGGCGTTCAAGCTCAGCGGGGGGCAGCAGCAGATGGTCGCGATCGCGCGCGCCCTCGCCGCGCAGCCGAAGCTCCTCATCATGGACGAGCCGACCACGGGCCTGCACCCCGCGCTCGTGAAGGAGCTGCTGCGGAAGATCGAGCAGATTGCGCAGGACCTCCCGGTCCTGCTCACCGAGCAGAATGTATGGCAGACCGCTCCGATGGCGCGGGTCATCCATCTCCTCGAGGCGGGCCGGTTCGTCTTCTCGGGCCCGCCCGACCAGGTCCTCGGGAACGAGGACATCCGACGGTCCTATCTGGGCGCGGCCACGCCGCCCACGGCTCCGAAGGACGCACCAGGAGGGAGTTGAACCATGCCGACAGCCACCCGGGACGGAGTCGAGATCGCGTACGAGGTCCAAGGCGAGGGGGCGCCCCTCGTCCTCCTCGAGGGCCTCGGCTACGGTCGATGGATGTGGCGGTACCAGGTTCCGGACCTTCCGTCGCGCTTCCGCCTCCTGATGGTCGACAACCGAGGCATCGGGAACAGCACGCCGCTGGCTGCGCCCTACACCGTGGAGGCGTTCGCCCGCGACGCCCTCGCCGTCCTAGATGCGGAAGGCGTCGAGCAGGCGCACGTCCTCGGGGTGTCCATGGGCGGCTTCATCGCCCAGGCCATGGCGGCGCTGGCCCCGAAGCGGTGCGGGCGCCTCGTCCTGGTCTCCACGTCTCCCGGAGGGCCGCGGTCCCTCCCGATGCCGCAGGCGACCTGGAACGAGCTGATCCGCGAGGTGCCCGGCGAGTCCGCGCGCGACCACCTCCGGCGCACGATGGCCCTCGCCTTCACGGAGGCTTTCGCCCGAGATCGGTCGGCGGAGTTCGAGGCGCTGCTCGACGTGCGCCTGACTCAGCCCCAGGGGCCCGACCAGTGGATGTTCCAGGCGTCGTCCTCGCGCGACTTCGACGCCACGCACTCGGACCGGCGGCTCGAACTCCCGGCCCTCGTGATCGCGGGCACGGAGGACCGCGTCCTGCCGTGGACGAACGCCCTCCTCCTGCACAAGGCGATTCCCCGCGCGTCCCTCCTCCTGTTCCGCGGGCAGAACCACCTGCTCTTCATGGAGCGTCCGGCCGAGTTCAACGCGGCCGTCGTCGGCTTCCTCACGGCGACGCCGGAGGCGCTGGCCGAGGGCTCGGTGCGGGAGGTGAGGTAGACGGGCTCCGCGGGGATCGTCGCATACGGGCTGTACGTGCCGAGGCGCGTGGTGCCCGCGAAGGACCTCGCGCGGAAGTTCCGGGTCCCCGCGGACGTGGTCACGCAGAAGCAGGGCGTCCTCGAGAAGCACGTGAGCGCGGCACGGGAGATGCCGAGCGAGATGGCCGCCCGTGCGGGCGAGCGCGCCCTGGGCCGGGCGCAGGAACGCGGCATTGACCCGAAGGACATCGGCCTCGTGGCCTATGTCGGCTCCCAGTGGAAGGACTACCACATCTGGCTCATGGGCGCGTACCTCCAAGAACGCCTGGGGATCCCGCGCGCCTTCGCCTTCGACACGTCGGCCATGTGCGCCGGCGTCGTCTTCGGCTTGCACCTGGCGAAGAATTTCCTCGGCTCGGATCCGGACCTGCGGGCGATCCTCCTGGTGGGCGCGTCCAAGGAGTCCTACATCGTGCGGGCCTCGGATCCCGGGAGCCTCTGGATGGACAACTTCGCCGACGCCGGGGTCGCGGCGGTGGTCGCCCGGGACCTCCAGGAGAACGTCATCCTCGGCTCGGACTTCCTCGCGGACGGCTCCCTCTCCCTGGCCACCTTGCAGCGGGGCGGCGGGGCGCGGCAGCCCGTGTACCCGGCGTACGGCCGGGCGCGGCAGGTGTTCCTGGGAGGGCTCATCGCCAAGGAGGGGTTCCGGCGGCGCATGGAACCTGCGCGGCCCTGCCGCTATCGCGGGCGCTGCTCGACCCGGCCCGGCTGCGCAGCCTCGCTGATCCGACGGCAGAGGATATGTTGCCCGCCGACCCGCCCACGCCAGTGCCGCCACCCCCCGGCGCGGAGGCGGCGCTGGCGCTGGGCAAGCTCG
>JAJYKG010000260.1 GCA_021788795.1 Thermoplasmata archaeon
GCCTGCGCCACCCCCGTGTGGACCTCGTTCGGGATCTGGCGCTTGCCCGCCTGCCCGGTGAGCTGCCAGTAGAGCTCGCCGATCTTGATCCCCATCGTCGCGGCAATCGGGTTGCCGATCCCCAGGAGGCCGCCGGACGGGCATGTGGGCAGGTCGCCGTCCCGCTGGGTGACGCCCTCCCTCGTGAGCTTGGGCGCCTCACCCTTCTTCGCAAGGAGCAGGCCCTCCATGTGGTGGAGCTCCTTGTAGTCGAACGGGTCGTACGGCTCGGCGAAGTCGATCTGGCGCCGCGGGCTGTCGATCCTGGCCTGCTTGTACGCCATCTTCGCCGCCCGGGCGACGTACTCGGGAAAGTACAGGTCACGGTCCGTCCACATCGTGGAGTCGATGCACCAGCCGACGCCGCTGATCCAGGCCTTGTCCTGCACCTTGCGCTTGCGGATGAAGTCCTCCGAGGCCAGGACGACCGCGGAGGCGCCATCGCTCGGAGGGCTGATGTCCAGGCGGTTGACCGGCCAGGCCATCACCTCGCTGTTCATCACGTCCTCCACGGTGATGTTCGGGTCCGCGAGCTGGGCGCACGGGTGCCCGACGGCGTTGCGCTTGTTCTTGACCGAGACGAGGGCGATGTCCTCCTTCTTGACGTGATGCACCGTCATGTAGCGGTTCATCTCCATCGCGAAGATCCACACCAGGTTCGGCTTCAGCGGCCGGTCCAGGATGGGGTCCCAGATGTGCCCGAAGACGCTCTGGGCGTGCGGCTGGCAGGGCGACATCTTCTCCTCGTTCATGACGACGGCCACGTCCGCGAGGCCCGAGGCGACGTGCCACCAGCCCGCGATCGTGCTGAAGACTCCCGTGCCGCCGCCCGTGTAGACGCGCATGTACGGCCGGCCGCGGGCGCCGCATCCGTCGGAGTAGTACTCGCCCTTCATATGGACCCCGTCGAAGGCGTCCGGGGCGGACCCGCTCACGACCATGTCCACGTCGGCGAGGGTGATCCCCGCGGAGTCCAGGGCCATCTTCGTGGCCTCGTAGGCGAGCTCCTTGGGGGTGTCCTGCAGCCGGCGGCGGAACAGGGTCATGCCCGCGCCGATCACGCCGACCTTTCTCACTGGCCCACCCCCAGGACCGCGACGGCGCCCGTCGCGGACGGGACGAACCGCCACGACTGGGCCAGTCCGAGCTTCGCGCCGTCCACCTGGTGACGCCCCGCCTCGCCGCGGAGCTGCAGGACGACCTCCGCGGCGCGGTGCAGGCCGGTGGCCTCGAACACGTTGCCGCAGCCGAGGGACCCTCCGGAGGGGTTCACGGGGAACTTCCCGTCGAGCGCGTAGTCGCCCGCCAGGGAGCGCCGGCCCGCCTCCCCGGGCTTCGCGAGGCCGATCGCCTCGAGGTGCTGCAGCTCCTTGTAGGAGAAGCGGTCGTCCACCTCGGCGAAGTCGACCTCCGTCGCCGGGCGGCGGACCTTGGCCTGCTGGTACGCCATCCGGGCCGCGAGCTCGGCGTACCATGCGCCCGCGAACTGCCGCGTCTCGAAGGTCGGGGAGTCGCTGGCCCATCCGATGCCCCGGATCCACACCGGGTTCGCGTGGAACTTCCTCGCCGCGCGCTCGGACGCGACCACGAGGACCACCGCGGCATCGGCCGGTTCGCTGATGTCGAGTTGCCGCAACGGCGAGAAGCGCTCGGGGGAGGACGCGGCCTGGGCTTCGTCCACGGCCGCACCGTAGGCGGCGAGGGGGTTGAGGAGCGCGTTCCGGCGGTTCTGGGCGACCACGGAGGCGAGGGCCTTCACCGACGTCCGGCTCTTCCGGAGGTACGCGTTCGCCTCGAGCGCGGCGAAGACGTACGGGTGCGCCGCCAGGGGCCGGTTCCAGACGGGGTCGAGCCCTTGCTCGATGATGCCCTCGAGGCTCACGATGTCGGAGGCCTTGCTGTGGGCCTCGACCACCGCGACGTCGAGGAGCCCGGTCTGGATCTGCATGTACGCGGTGGCGAGGCCTTGGAGCCCATCGCCGGAGACGGTGCAGGTGGGCCGCAGGGCGGCCCCGAGCTGGTCCGGGACGAACTCGTCGAAGATTCCGAAGCCCTCGTAGTAGTCCTCCGCGCAGGTGATGAACGAGTCCACGTCCGTTCGGGGATGAATCTCCGCATCCGCGTACGCGCGCGACGCGGCCTCATACATGAGCTCCTTCCAACTGTACTCCGGCGTCGACGGCCGGAAGGCCGTCATGCCGACTCCGATGATCCCCACTCGCATGCTCCTCTCCCTCGTGGGTGCTCTGCCCGCCGCGGGGAAAGAGCGGTTCGCACAAAAGACCTTCGCAACGGCGCTAGCGGCGTGGCTACGCACGACGCAGCTTGCGGTGGACGACGAGCCGCTTGAGCAGCTGGACGCCCATCGCCGGGTCCACACCCTTGGGGCAGACGGCACTGCACGAACCTGCGAGCTCGCAACGGAAGCAGCCGTGGGGCGAGTCCACGACCTCGGACCGCTCGGGCCAGCCCTGATCGCGGGAGTCGATGGCGAAACGATATGCCTGGGCGAGCGCCTGCGGCCCGAGGTACTCCGGGTCCATGCCCACGATGGGGCAGGCGGCGTCGCAGAGGCCGCACATGATGCACATCGTGAACTGGTAGTACTCGAGCTTCTGCTCTTCCGTCTGGGGGAGCTCCTTCTCGATCGGCTTCCCCTCGCCGTTCTCCTTGCGGATGAGGTAGGGCTTGACCTTGGTGTGGTGGGAGAAGAAGTCCGTGAAGTCCGTGGCCACGTCGCGGATGACCTCGTAGTTGGTCAGGGGGCCCACCTCCACGACGTCGGTGCCGAGCTCCGCGATCTGCGTCTCGCAGCCGAGCATCGGCTTGCCGTTGATGAGCATCCCGCAGGAACCACAGATCCCCATCCGGCACGAGTAGCGGAAGGCGAGGCCGTTGTCCAGGTTCTCCTTGACCCAAAGGAGCGCGTCCAGGACGGTCAGGCCCTTGGACATCGGGACGCGGTACGTGACCATGCGGGCCTCCTCGCCCTTTGCCTTCGGGTTGTACCGGAAGACCTTCATCAGGATCGTCTGCGGGTTCGAGACGAGCGCCTGCTCGGGCGTCACCTCGACTTTGACCGTGGCCTCTTCCTTCGGCTTCGGGAGGTCTTCGAGGGTCACGACCATCTCAGAACCCTCCGAACGCGAGGACGATCGTCCGCATCCCCAACCCAGCATGACCACCCGCGAGCCGAGGGGGGAGCCCGGGACCGCCCCCGTCCCACCCCTCCCGGGCCCCC
>JAJYKG010000018.1 GCA_021788795.1 Thermoplasmata archaeon
GCGTCGACGTACAGCCGCGAGCCGTTCCCCAAGCAGATCGAGGAGGCCCGCGAGAACGGGTACGACTACGTGGAGCTGGACCTCACGTGGGTGAACTGGGAGCCCGAGAAGCTCCGCGAGGCGGCGGAGGGCTTCGCGAAGAAGATCCCCCTGGAGACCGCACACTTCGCGCCCTCCCACTTCCACAGCGGCGACCTGGCGCGCTTCTCCGGGTTCATGGACGCCCTCGCGCCCGTTGGCACGCACATCTTCAACGTGCACCTCCTCCAGGCGCGGTCCGCGCCGACCGTCTCCGTCGAGGCGAAGATCGCGTGGCTCGCGGACCTCGCGAAGGCCGCGAGGGCCCACGACGTCGTCGTGACGGTGGAGAACCTCGACGAGACGCCGCAGGAGCTGCGGCGAGTCCTGGACGCAGTGCCGGACCTGGTGTATTGCCTGGACGTCGGCCATGCCCACCTCGACAAGCGGACAGACGGCGCTCGGACGTACCTCGAGGCGCTCGGGGACCGCCTCGGCCTCGTCCACGTGCACGACAACCACGGCGGGCATGGCAAGGAGGGCGACGAGCACCTGCCGTTCGGGCAGGGGACGATCGACCTCGAACGGGACGTGGCCGCCCTCAAGGCGCGCTACGACAGCCGCGCCACGCTGGAGATTTTCAAGGGGACCCCGGACGACCGCAAGGCGTGCCTCCGCAAGATGCGGCGGTGGGCGCGGCCGTGAGGAGACCATCGGGCGCGGGTTTCCGAGTGCGCCTTTTGTTAACCTTGTTTAAGGTTGCATCGGTCGGTCACTTTCGCGGACCCCTCCCCCGCATCCCTCCTTATGACCCCGCACCCATGGGCTCCGGATGGGCCGCACGGTCCCCACCTACCGCCTGCACCTGGAGTCCCTCCTGAACGACTGGATGGACTACCGCCGCGCGCTGCGCGAGCGGGATCGCGAGGTCTTCGACCGGCTCCTGAACAAGGCGCGGCAGCATGCGAGCGCGGCGAGCTACGCGGCCCACCTGGACCCCACGGACCTCGCGTTCCTGTCCATCCTCCTAGAGACGGAGAAGGAGATCCAAAGCGCAAAGGATATGGGTACCCATATGCATACGCAAGACACCATGGCCAAGAACATTGCGGTGGCCGACGACGTGTACGAGATGCTCGTCCACGAGAAGCAGGACGAGGAGAGCTTCAGTGAGGTCATCCGCCGTCTCGCCGCGCGCAAACCCAAGCTGTCCGAGGTGTTCGGCGCCCTCGCGGACCTCCCCGAGGAAGAGTTCCAGCGCTTCCGGGCCGCGGCCCTGAGTGTCGACCGGCCCATCTCCGAGGAACTCGGATGGAAGAAGAAGCGGCGCGCGTGACGTGCCTCGACACGTCCGTCCTCATCGACGCGATGCGCAACGACGCCCGCGCACGGGCTGCGATGGAATCCGCGGCCGAGGACGGGATCGCCACCACGGAGGTGACCGTGTATGAACTCTACGTCGGGGCCCATCGGGAGGGACAGCCGGTAGAACAGGACCTCCGGGGCATCGCCCGCGCCCTCGCCGAGATCGAGGTCCTCCCGCTGGTCCGGCCTGCCACCATTCGCGCCGCCGCGCTGACGAGCCTCTTGCGCTCCCAGGGGCGCGAGGTCGGAACCCTGGACATCCTCATCGCCGCCATCGCGCTCGCTCACGGCGTGACGAAGGTGCTCACGCGCGACCCCGCCGATTTCGGCCGCATTCCGGGAATCCGGGTCGAAACCTATTGATGGGACGAGCCCTGTCCGCGGGAGGCCATGGTCCTCCGCGACGGCCGGCCCGATGATCGTCCGGCCATCGAGCGCATCGCCCGGCGGTCCTTCGACCGTGTGTACGCCTTCTTCGCCCTCCGCGGCCGCCGGCATGCGTCGCCCCTGCTCGTCGCCGAGGAGGACGGCACGGTCGTCGCCTTCCTCGAGGGCCGCCTCTTCGACGGGCCGCCTCCCGTCGGTTATGTGTACTTCGTCGCGGTAGATCCGGATTTCCGACGCCATCGCCTCGGGCGCATCCTCGTGGAGGAATCCCTGCGACGGTTCCGAGACCGCGGCGCCACGCGCGTCTTCGCGGCCGTGCCGGCGGACAACGGAGCGTCCATGGGCCTGTTCAAAGCGCTTGGGTTCGAGGAAGTACCGCAGGGGGCGATGCGGCAGTGGTACGGGCGACACAGCGTCCTGCTCCTCATGCGGATGATGCTCGCGCCGCACGAGGTCCTGCTCGCGCACACTTTCGCGGACCTCTCCCCGGCATCCGTTGATGCACCCTCCCGTCCCTGAGCGAAGGGACCGGGGGAGATCCACGCACGGATGGATCATCGACGCGTATGCAGACTACGACAAGGACACGATGGTCCTCTGGCTCTGGAACGAGCAAGGACCGCAGCGCATCGTGGACCCGCGCTTCGTGCCCTCCTTCTTCCTGCACGCCGCGGCGAGCGAGCTCCCCGCCCTCCGGCGTCGCATCGAGATCCTCGACGGCGTGCGCGAGGTGCGCGAGGTCGAGCGGCGCATCGCTCTGGAGGACGACGACGCGAGACCCGTCCTCGAGATCGTCCCGCGGCACTACCGCGACCTGGCGAAGGTCGCCCGCATCCTCGACTCCAACGGAGGCTACGTGGACCATAGGCTCTACGACGTGGATCTGCGGTTCAGCCAGCGCTACGCAATCGAGCACGACATCTTCCCCATGGGCCTCGTGCGCTACGCGAACGGCACATGGCGGGCGGAGGAGGAGCACTTCGCCCTGGACTATCCGCTGCCGCCGCTGAAACGGTCCCTCCTGGACCTCCACGTCGACAATCCGGCGGGCATGCCGCGGATGCAGGACAAGCTCCTCGGGGCACGCGTGGACGACGTCGAAATCGACGGGAGCGAGGAGACCATCCTGCGCGGAATCGACGAGGTCGTACGCTCGAAGGACCCGGACATCCTGATGACGGACGGCGGGGACGCGTTCGTCATGCCGTACCTCGCACGGAAGGCCGCGGAGCTCGGCGTGAACCTGCAGCTCGGTCGCGACGCGGACAAGTTCGCGGAGAAGAAGGCGAAGTCCTACTTCACGTACGGGAAGATCGTCTACAAGCCGGGGCAGTACATCCTGCGCGGGCGGCTGCACCTGGACCGCGGGCACTTCGCGTTCCGGGAGAGCGACTTCGCGGGGCTCACGGAACTGTCTCGACTCTCGACGCTCACGCCGCAGGAGCAGGCGCGGCTCACGCCGGGCACGGCGATCACCGCGATGCAGGTGAACCAGGCGCACAAGGACGGCTGCCTCGCGGTCTGGAAGAAGAACCGCCCGGAGGAGTTCAAGAGCGCGGAGTACCTGTTGCGCGGGGACCGCGGCGGGTTCTACTTCGAACCTGAAGTGGGATTGCACGAGGGGCTCTACGAACTCGACTTCTTCGCCTTGTATCCGAGCATCATGGTGAAATTCAACATCAGCCCCGAGACGCTCGATTGTTCCTGCTGCTCCGTAGATGGGCGAAGCGTTCCAGAGTTGAGATACCACCTCTGCACGCGACGCTCAGGGTTGATTCCTCGCGTTCTGAGACCCGTCGTCGAGCGGCGGCGGTACTACAAGAAGATGAAGAAGGAGCCGGGCCCACTACAGGAGGTGTATGTGGGCAGGGATACCATCCTGAAGTGGCTCCTAGTGACCTCATTTCGGTTACACGGGTTACAAAAACGCAAGATTTGGCCGCATAGAGTGTCACGAGGCGATCAACGCATATGCGCGCGACATCCTCGTGCACTCCATGGAGATCGCGGAATCGCATCGTCACGAGGTCGTCCATGGCATCGTCGACTCCCTGTGGCTCCGTCCGAGGGCCGACGCGGACGACATCCGCGTGGTCCAGGAGCACATCGCCGGGTCCACGGGCCTTCCGATCGAGCTCGAGGGCCGCTACAAGTGGATCGTCTTCCTCCCCTGCAAGACGACCGGCGTGGGCGCGCTGAACCGCTACTACGGCCTCTACGACCACGACGAGTTCAAGCTCCGCGGCATCGAGCTGCGGAAGCACGACACGCCCGAGTTCATCAACATCGCCCAGGAGGCCATGCTGGGGGAGCTGAGCCTCGCCTCGAACGCGGCGGAGTTCCGCGAGCGCATCCCCCGCGCGGTCAACGTGCTCCGCTACACCGCGAAGCGCGTCCTCGACCGCGCGATCCCCGTGCACCAGTTCGTCCTCACGAAGAGCGTCTCCCGCACGCTGCCCGAGTACGTCGTCCTCACGGCCACCGCCGCGGCTCTGAAGCAGATGGAGAAGCGTGGCTTCACGGTCGAGCCCGGCGAGAGCGTACGATATGCGCTCCTCGACGCCCGCGCGCGCGACTCGGAGCGCAAGGTGCGCGTCGCGGAGTTCCTCCAGGGGGATGAGACCGTGGACGCGTGGGAGTACATCCGCCTCCTGTGCCGATCCGGCCAGACGCTCCTCGCGCCCTTCGGCGTCACGGAGGAGGACCTCTTCGCGAGCTGCAGGGACCTCTCCGACGTCGCCGCTCCCGGGGCGCCGCAGGAGATTGCGGTCAAGGATCCGCGGCATGGACAAAGCCACAGCCGCGCCAAGGGCGGCGTGGGCTACGCGCCCGCCTGGCGCGTCGAGGAGGACGAGGGCGAGCCCGGGGAGATTTCCGCGGAAGGCTAGGCCCGCGCGACGCCGTCACTCGAGATTCAGCGGTTCTTCCTTGAGTCCGTCCGTCGCGGCGACGAGCTTGGTCACGCGCTGCTCCGCCTTGGCCAGCATGCCGTGGCACTTGCGGTACAGGGCGAGGCCTTCCTCGAAGGTCGCGAGGGCCTTGTCCAACGGCACGTCGCCGCGGGAGAGCTCCTCGACCTTCGCCTCGAGGGCCGCGAGGGCGTCCTCGAACGAGAGTTCTTCGGTCATGGTGTTTCCTCCTTCGAATCGACATGAACATGAAGTCGGCCGTCCCGGAGGCGGACGACGAGGGGGTCGGATTCCTGCACGCCGCGGGCGTCGGTGACCACACGGCCGTCCTTGCCCTCGACGATCGCGTAGCCGCGCTGCAACGTGCCGAAGGGGCTGACGAGATCCAGTCGTGCCGCCAGGGACTCGATCCTTTCGGACGTGGCCCGCAACATCCGCACCGCGGCGTCGCGCAGCCCCCGACCCAGCCGCCGGAGCTGCTCCGCATCCTCCCCGACGTCCTGCTGGAGAGACGCGGGGGAAAGATGGCCACCCGCCATGAAGAGGCCGCGGCGGCGGTCCCGGAGAAGATCCCGCATCGTCGCGAGCGCGGTCCCGGCGAGGGACCGAATCTGGGTCCGGAGCTCCTCGAGGTCCGGGGACACGAGCTCCGCCGCCGCGCTAGGGGTCGGTGCGCGGACATCGGCCACGAAGTCCGCGATCGTGACATCCGTCTCGTGGCCGACCGCACTGACGACGGGCACGGGGCACGCGGCGATGGCCCGCGCGAGGCCCTCGTCGTTGAAGCACCAGAGGTCCTCCAGGGATCCGCCGCCCCGCGCGACGATGACGACGTCCACGCGGCCCTGAACGTCCGCGAGGGCGCGTCGTAGGCTCGCGGGCGCCTCGGCCCCCTGCACGAGGCTCGGGGACAGAACGACCTCGGCGAGCGGGTACCGGCGCCGCAGGATCGTCACGAGGTCGTGGACTGCAGCGCCGTGCTCCGACGTCACGAGGCCGATGCGCCGCGGGAACGTCGGCAGGGGGCGCTTCCGCGCCGGCTCGAAGAGGCCCTCGCCCTCGAGGGTCTTGCGCGTCTTCTGGAACGTGGCCCAGAAGAGGCCGACGCCCTCGGGCGCGAGGGTGCGGATCACGAGCTGGACCTCGCCGCGGCGGGCGTACAGGTCCACGTCGCCGCTGGCCAAGACGGCCATCCCGTCCTCGAGGTCGAACGGGAGCGCGTCCGCGACGGCACGGAAGAGGACGCAGGCGATCGCCGCCTCCTCGTCCCGGAGGGTGAAGAACACGATGCCTGTGGCCGCGCGCTGGACGTTGCTCGTCTCGCCGCGGACGAGGACGCGCGTCAGGAGGGGGTTGGACCGCACGGTGTCCCGCAGGAGGCGGGCGAGCTCGGACACGGTGAGGGCGGGGGCGGCCTCCGGCGCGCCCTCACGGGGTTCGGCGACCGTGGTCATCGGAGCCTCTAAGAGAGCGACCAGCGCGGGCCGCGTATATCAAGGGGCGGCGGAGGGGTGCGCGAAAGTGGCGAACCCGGCACGGGACGTCAGGCGGAGGCCAGGAGGTCCTTCGCGGTCACGAGCGCGTGCAGGCGGACGGTGATCTCCGCGAGGCCGATCTTGCCGCCCTCCTCCCGGTCGACGACGCACACGACGTCGTCGATGACGGCGCCCTGGGCGCGAAGGCGCTCGATCGCACCGCGCAGCGTGCCGCCCGTCGTGACGACGTCCTCGACGAACAGGACGCGGTCGCCCTTCGCGAGCTCGCCCTCGAACTCCTTCTTCGTCCCGTGCTCCTTGGTCGCCTTGCGGACCATGAGGTACGGTTTGCCGCTCGCCAGGCTCACGGCCGCGGCGATGGGCACGGCGCCGAGCTCGACGCCCGCGATACGGTCCGCCTTCGCGGTGTAGGGCGCCATGGCGTCGCCGATCGTCCGCAGCAGCTCGGGCCGCGTGATCGCCTTCTTGATGTCCACGTAGTACGAGGACGTCTTCCCGGAGGCCAGGGTGAACGTGCCGAACGCCACGGCGCCGCAGGCCTTCAGGTCGGCCAGGAACTTCGCGCGGTCGAACTCACCAGGGCTCATGTTTCTTCCCCATCCGGAAGCCGACGATGTTCACGCCGCGATGCAGGGCCGGCGTGATAAGGATGATGGCGAGCAAGCCGTACCACCCGTCGCCGGAGAAGAAGCGAGGCACGGACCATGAGGCCACGAGGAGGCTCAGGACCAGCCCGCCCACGACGAAGTCGTACTGGTCCAGGCCGGGCGCCTTCGCGCCGCGGGGCTTGCCCATCCGGCGCTTGAGGAACGCGCCGACGAGGTCGCCCAGGAGGGCGCCGAGGGCGAGGGCGGCGGAGGCGAAGAACGCCGCGATGGCGGCGGCCGCGAAGTCCGTCGCCGGCGCGCCGAAGGACCACGTGGACACGGGCGCGAGGAGGCCGAAAGGCAGGAACAGGAGGAGGCCGAGGACGGCGCCGCTCAGGGTGCCGCCGATCAGGCCGCGCCACGTCTTGCCGTCCCCGAAGAGGCGCTGGCCGTCGCGGAGGGTGCGGCCGAAGTCCATGGGCGTGCCGCCGCCCCAGAGCACGGCGCTCGGGTTGGCCACGAAGGCCGGGAGGAAGAACCAGAGGGCCTGGGGGATCGCCTCGAGGGCCATCGCCGCGGCCAAGGGGACGGTCCCATATAAGCCACCCGTGGCCGGGCCGCGGGAGGGTGTTTCCACGTTCGATAATCTCCGCACCAGCGCTTTATA
Source organism: Thermoplasmata archaeon (assembly GCA_021788795.1). Classification (GTDB taxonomy): domain Archaea; phylum Thermoplasmatota; class Thermoplasmata; order RBG-16-68-12; family RBG-16-68-12; genus RBG-16-68-12. The sequence continues at coordinate 7,430 of JAJYKG010000018.1, forward strand.
GCGCGAGGCGGCTCGTTCGCGCATCCCATGGACCGAGTGAAGACGTTCGTCGAGGGCTTCGACGAGGCCCTCGGGGGCGGCATCCCCCGCGGCTCCGTCGTCCTCGTGGCCGGCACGCCGGGCACGATGAAGACCGCGCTCACGTTCTCGATCCTCTACGAGAACGTCAAGGCGGGCTCCCGGGCCCTCTACATCTCCCTCGAGGAGAGCCAGGAGGACCTCCGGGCGTCCATGACGGAGCTCGGGATGGCGGGGCTCGAGGACATGGAGCTCTACATCCTCGACATCGGCCGCATCCGGCTCGAGCACAAGGACGAGGAGCTGGCGAAGAACTGGCTCGATGTCCTGCAGAAGTACATCGAGCAACGCGTCCGGGTGAACGGCTTCGACCTGATCGCGGTGGACAGCCTCGAGGCGCTGTACAGCCTGAGCCGCATCGACAACCCGCGGCGGGAGCTCTTCCACTTCTTCGGCTTCCTCCGCTCCCTGAACGCCACATCCCTCCTGATCTCCGAGGTGCCCTCGGGCTCGGCGGGGGGCTTCGGCCGCTACGACGAGGAATTCCTCGCGGACGGCATCCTGCACCTCAAGCAGGCGCCCATCGGCGACACGGACGTCCAGCTGCGGATCCGGTGCGTGAAGATGCGCCGCTCCAAGCACGAGCACGGGGACTTCGCCCTCGTACGCACGGGGGACAAGTTCCAGATCACGCGCGTGATCTCAAAGTGACGTCTTCGTGAGCAGCTTGAGGAGGGCGTCCGCGTAGCGCGCGGCCAGGGGCGCGTTCCCGAACGTCCGCGAGGCCGCGGCCTTGTTCTCCTCGATCGCCTCGACCGTCTTCGTGAGGACGGAGACCACGTCCTTGCCCGGGGCGCGGCGGAAGAGGGCAACGATCGCGGTCGTCTCGCCGTTCATGACGACGAGCCGGCCCACGGGCAGGTGCATCACGTACGTGCCGCGGGCCTGGGCCGTCTCGCGGCGGATCGCCTCGGCCACCGCGGCGTCGTCCAGGTACGCGGTCTCGCCCGCCTTGGCGAGCACGCCGTGCCCGCGGCGCACGATGAGGAGGGCGATCGCGTTGGACTCCTTCTCCTTCGCCGCCAGGTCGGACCAGAACGTGGCCTGGAGGGAGAGGGCGCGGATGCGCCGGCGCAGGGCGGCGATGCCCTCGCGGTCCCGCGTCTTCGCGAGCTCGCGGAGCTGCATCTCGAACTCCCGCGCCTCGAGGGGCGCGAGGAGGTGGCGGAAGGTCTGGAACTCCTGGTCGAGGGCGTCCAGCTCCGACGTCGGCCGGGGACGGACCGGGCCGGCGGACGGCGCGCGGGACGCGGGTGGCTGCGGGGACAAGCTCGGGACCTCCTGCTCGATGAGGGTGACGGCCTCCGCCAGGGTGGTATCGGGATGGCGCAGCAACGCTTCCATGACTTGGTCGCCGTGGCCCTCAAGCTCCCACCGGAGCAGCTTGAGGGCTGCCTCGTCCTGTCTCGCCATCCCTTCTGTGCTCCGGGAAGGCCCTCTCGCTACAAAAGCGTATCCTCCAGGAGGCGGTGCGTATCGAACCCGATAACCGGGACACCATCCCTTTATAACGTGGGTCTCGTGCGAGACCTGCGATGGCCGACGAGCTGCCGCTTCTCCACACCCACGTCGAGGGCTTGGACCGCGCCCTCGGGGGCGGCATCCCGAAGGGAAGCACGATCCTCGTGGCCGGCACGCCGGGCACGATGAAGACGTCCCTCGTCCTCTGGATGATGCGCGAGAACGCCCGCGAGACCGGCGCGAAGTCGCTCTACGTGAGCCTCGAGCAGTCCGCGGACGGCCTGCGGTCCGGGGCCGCGCGGATGGGGATGGGCGAGCTCAAGGAGTCCCAGGTCTACATCCTGGACCTCGCGCAACTGCGGCGCGGCATGGAGCGCTCGGAGACCTCGAAGGACTGGGTCGCGATCCTCCTGGAGATCATCAAGGAGGCCGTGAACTCCACGGGCTACCAGCTCCTCGCGGTGGACAGCCTCGAGGCCCTCTACGCCCTCACGGAGATGCAGAACCCCCGGCGGGAGATGTTCCACTTCCTCACCGCACTCAAGGAGTTCGACCTGACCACGTTCGCAATCGCGGAGACCTCCTTCGGGGAGAACCGCCTCGCGAAGTGGGGGGAGGACTTCCTCGCGGACGGCATCCTGCAGCTGCGGCAGGTCGAGGTCGGCGAGACGGACGTCCAGTTGCGCCTGCGGTGCGTCAAGATGCGGTGGATGAACCACGACCACAACGCCCTCGCCCTCAACCACGACGGTGAGCGGTTCTTCGTCACCCACGTGATCTCGAAGAAGAAGTGAGCCCGCAGCGCCGCGGGCCCGGGCCGGCGCTTCTCAAGGCGGTGGCATCGGCGGGGCGGGACCGCCCGGCGGGGGCGCCTGAGGCGGCGTCGGCGGCGTCTGCGGCGGATACGCGGGCGGATAGGCCGGCGGCACGGCGTACGGGGGCATGCCGGGCGGCGCCGCGGCGGCGGGGATCTCCCGCCGGCTGATCCGGGACCAGGCGAGGTAGTCGGCCGCGGCGAACAGGATGGAGGGGACGACGATCAGGAGGCCGTAGGCGAGCTGCTGGCCGGTCGCGGCGGTGAGGTCCGCGTTCGTGACGACCGACGCGTAGATGGGGCTCATGAGGGCGTAGAGGGCGATGCTCACCGCCAGGTTCGCCCCGTAGCCGGCCCAGAGGAGGATGCGGCCCGTCTGCCGCTGCAACGCGTAGGTGAACAGGACCTCCGCCAGGCCGATGACGACCGCGGACCCGATGCCGCCGGCGAGGGCCGCGCTCTGGGCGGCGGCGAGCCCCGCGGGAGTGATCGCGCCGCCGGGCGTGATGAGGGTCGGGAGGCTCGGGATCAGGGCGATGACCGCGACGACGATCACGACGAAGATGCCCACGACGAACAGGATGATCGAGACCACGACGTTCCGTGCATGCGCGGGGCCGAACGCCTTGCGGCCCAGGATGATCAGGATCGCGCCGACGAAGATCATGAGGTCGCCGATGACCGAGATGTCGTACGGGATCCAGAGGAGCAGGGTGCCGATCAGTAGGAGCAGGACGCCCGTCTTCGTACGGTCGATCTGCTTCGTCCGGTCGTAGTCCGCGACCGACGGGGCGTAGCCATAGGCCGCGGCGGGGGCGTAGCCCGGCGGTGCGGCGGCCTGCGGCGGCGCGCCCGCGGCGGGGCCGAGGGGCGCCCCGCAGTTCGTGCAGAACTGGTAGCCCGGCTGGTTCTGGAAGCCGCAGCGCGTGCAGAGGGAAGATGCGGACAGGGTGAAGTCTCCGGGCGAGCCGATGGAGGGGGCCGTGGAAAAAGGTTTCGCGGGCGGTCCGAAGGCTTTTTGCCGCGCCTCCGGCGTGGGTGGTCCGTGGAGTCCCCGGGATCCGTCGACCGCTGGATCGCGCTCGAGCTCGGGCGAATCAACGCCGGGCTCGTCGTCCAGCGCAAGAGCCTCGCCCAGCTCCGCGCGGAGGCACGGCCCGCGTGCGTGACGCGGGAGGGCGGGGAGCACGCCTTCGACCCGACCGCCCTCGAGCGGATCGCGGCCGTGGTCTCGCCCGCGGAGGCGCAGGCGCTCCGGCTGCCCATCACCCTCTTCGCCACCGGGGAGCTGGAGGACCACGTGTACCTGGCGGAGGAGGTCGCGGCGAAGGCCCTCCGCGCCCTAGAGAAGTACGGCCGCGCCTTCCCGTTCCGGGAGGGGAGGATGTACCTGCCGCACTCCCTCGCGGTGGACCTCGTGCATCGAAGCGGCGGCACCGTGCAGCTGGCCTTCGGCTGAGGCGGTTCACTTGGGCGCTTCGGCGGGCTTCTCGCGGCGCGCGATCCAGAAGTCCTCGGGCACGTCGTCGTAGACGGACGGACCGGCGCCGGCCTCTTCCTTCGCGCGCTGGGCCTCGACGAGCTCGTGGATGCGCTCCTTGCGGAACATCCAGTAGTGGATCCGCCACTCCCGGCCGTCGTAGAGGGTGGTCTCCTCCCTCTCCGTGGTCAGGATCCCGGAGTCCTCGAGCATGTAGAACGCGTCGCGGTCCTCCGGCTCCAGGACGTTGTCGATGATCCGCTCGGAGTAGCCGAAGAAGTTGAGGACGTGCGTCGCCATGGCGCGGGCCTCCTCCTCCTTCATCCCCGTGCGGTCGATCGAGTTCTTGATCGCGCGGGTGAGGTCGTCCACGGTGATGGTACCCGCTGGTCCCCGCTCAGGCTTTGCCTTCACAGACATGGGTCGCCCCGAAGGGATACTAGTTGGGCCTCGAGATATATAAGCATTCTGTCGGACGGGCCCCTCGATGATTCTCACTCCTTTCGCGAACTGATAACGGGAGGGACGCCGTCCAAAGGATAAAAGCGACTCGGGCGCATGCAGTCCGTGCGATGCTGCAGGACGGGGACCGGGCCGAGCCGGACGCTCGGCCTGCGGAGGACCAGGGCGAGCCGCCGCGCGCGGCGCCGGTCGACGCCGCGGACCTGCAGGCCCTGCGGGACGAGGTGCGCCGGCTCCGGGAGCAGGTGGCCGCCCTCGCGGCCCGCACGAAGACGGAGGACGTGCGGACGCCCACCTTCGTCGCGGGCCTCGACACCGCCCTGCAAGGGGGCGTCCCCCGCGGCCACGTCGTCGGGATCGTGGGCCCGGGCGGCTCCATGAAGACGTCCCTCGCCCTGTACACCCTCGTCCGCAACCGCGCCGCGGGGACGCGTGGCGTCTTCATCACGGTCGAGGAGAGCCGGGACTCCATCCTCCAGACGATGCAGCGCCTGGGCCTCGGGGACGCGGAGGACTTCATCGTCGACGTGAGCCGCCTGCGCCTCGACTACGCCGGCGCGGAGGAGATCCGCGACTGGGTGCGGGTGCTCGAGGACTACCTGAGCCGGCGCCGGGAGCGGGAGCCGCTCGGGGTGGTCGTCATCGACTCCCTGGACGCCCTCGCCGCCCTCACGCACATCGAGGACGCGAGGACGACCCTGTTCCACCTCTTCCATTTCCTCCGGAACCTCGGGGCCACGTCCTTCGTGCTCGCGGAGCAGGACCCGGCGCGGCCCGGCGTGGACCACGACGTCACGTTCCTCGCGGACGGCGTCCTCGAGCTCCGCTTCAGCGGCGTCGGCGAGGGCAAGGTCCAGCTGCTCGTCCGCATCGCGAAGATGCGGCACACGAACCACTCGCGCGACTACCTCGTGCTGAGCTACGGGCCACAGGGATTCACGGCGCGGCCGTACGAGACGCCGAAGCCGCGCCGATGGGGACGGCGGGTCTGAGGGGCCTCAGAGGTTGCCCTTGATCTTCGCCCGGTCGATCTTGACCCCGGCGGGCGTGGCCATCAGGATGTTCTTCCCCACGACGGCGACGTCGCCGCCGCAGTCGCGGACCGCGCTCTTCAGCTCCGCCGTGATGCGCTTCAGGGCGAGCTCGTCGCTCGCGAGGCTCGTGTAGTCGATCAGCAGGAGGTTCCCGTTGTACACGTGGGTCGTAAGGTCCGCCACGTCCTCGTAGCGGTAGATCTCCGCGACCTTGACGAGATGTTCGACCGGCTCTCCCAGCGCTCCGCCCTCGCCCTCGAAGGTGAGTTCGGCGAGGTCGATGTACGTATCGGCCTCGGCGGCGGCGCCCCCCTCAGCGAGGCGTTTGAACGGCTTCTTGATGAAGGCCATCCCAGATCCCTTCTGGTCCCCGCATATCCAGGATGGGGAACTTAAAGGTATCGTGAATGCGGGCGCCCGTATTGACAGAATGGATAGATGAATGGATATGACTGTATAATAGCCATGGCCTGGAATACCACGGTATGCCCTTCGGAATACCACGGTCACAAGATACTTAAGGGAGGGGACTTTGTCGCCCCTCGCCATGGTCTACGACGTGGTCGTCGTGGGGGGCGGCCCCGCCGGCCTGACGGCCGGCATCTATGCGCGGACCCGGAGCCTGTCCACGCTCATCCTGGAAGCCCAGGCGATGGGCGGCCAACTCGCCTGGCTCTACCCCACGAAGTCCGTCTACGACTACCCGAGCTACATCGCCATCGAGGGCGGCGAGCTCGGGGAGCTCTTCACGATGCACGCCCGCGAGAGCGGGGCCGTGATGGAGAGCGGCGAGGTCGCCGACCTGAAACGGGACGGCCAGATCTTCCGCGTGGTCATGCGCGACGGCCGGAGCCACGAGGCCCGCTCGGTGATCCTGGCCATGGGCATGGGCCTGTTCGAGCCCAAGCGGCTCGACGTCCCGGGGGAGGACGAGTTCGAGGGGAAGGGCGTCACGTACCAGGTGAGGGACCGCCGGGAGTTCCGCGGCAAGCGGGTCCTCATCGTGGGGGGCGGGGACAGCGCCCTGGAGTACGCCCTGGAGATCGTCGCCTCCGCGAAGGAGGTCACCCTCGTCCACCGACGCGGCGAGTTCCGGGCGATGGAGAAGAACGTGGAGGCCGTGAACAAGGCGCCCATCCGGGTCGTGTTCAACGCCGAGCTGACGTCCATCGAGGGTGGCGACCGCGTCGAGCGCGCGGTCGTGTACGACAACCGCACGCTCAAGAAGACGGTCCTCGAAGTGGACGCGATCCTGATCAACATCGGCTTCGAGCCGAAGATCACCCCGTTGACGAAGTGGGGCATCGCCCTCGAGGGGGAGCGGCTGGTCAAGGTGAAGGCGGACATGTCCACCTCCGTGCCCGGCGTCTACGCCTGCGGGGACATCGTCTCGTACCCTGGGAAAGACAAACGGATCGTCACCGCGTGCGGCGAGGCCGTGACCGCGGTGATGTCCGTCTACAAGTACCTCAGGTCCCCGTACTGGGCGTGAGCGCCCGCAGGAGCGGCGGCAGCGCCGCCGGAACCTCGACGAGATAGCCCACGCCGGCCTCCTCGAGCCGCGCGCGCGTCCCGTACCCCCAGGTCACGCCGACGGTCACCGCACCGGCGGCGCGTCACGCACCCACGTCGATCTCCGTGTCCCCCACGACCGCGCAGGCCGCGGGGTCCACGCCGAGCCCGCGGGCGGCCTGGAGCACGGGGTCCGGCGCGGGTTTCTTCCTCGGGACGGAGTCGCCGCCCAGGACCGCGGCAAAGGGGCCGTCGAGGCCCGCGGCGCGCAGGGCCCGCAGGGTGGTGTCGTGGCGCTTGTTCGTGACCGCGGCGAGCCGCCAGGGCCGGAGGGCGCCGAGCATCTCCGAGATGCCGCGGAACGCCCGCACGCCGAGGTCCACGGACCTCGCCTCCGAGGCCTGGAAGGCCGCGACGGCCCGGGCCAGCTCCTCCCCGGAGAGGCCGCAGCGCTCGGCATAGATCCGCTCGATCGGCGTCCCGATCCAGCGGAACCCCGCCGTCCCCGCCATCGCGCGGGAGCCGGCTGCCGCAAGGCCCTCGTCGAAGGCGGCGATCCACGCGTCCCGGGTGTCCAGGAGGGTCCCGTCCACGTCGAAGAGCACGGCCTCGATGCCGCGCACCTCACGCCTCCTCCTCTCCGAGGCGCCACAGGTCGTCGCCCACGTGGTGGAGGGTCTCCAGCGCCTTGCCCCGCTCCTCGCGGGCCATCGTCAGGCCGTCCATGATCGCCCGCCCGACCGCGAGCGGGCGGTGGTTCTTCTCGTCCCGCACCCACACGAAATCCCCCGGCCGGATCGCGGGGTCCGTCTCCACGATCCCCGGTGCCATCACGTCCGCGCCGTTGTAGACGAAGGGCACCGCGCCCATGTCCACGGTCACGAAGCGCTTCGTCGCGGGGAATGCCAGGAGGCCGCGGACGGTCGGCGCGATGCCCTCCCCGAGGACCAGGGCGATGGCCTCCTGGTCCCGGATCAGGAGGCGCAGCTCCCCGGCCTCCGCCTGGTCCACGGGCGTCTCGTCCGCCGGCAGGGTCATGCCGAAGTCCTCGGCGAGGCGGTGGAACCACGCGTCCACCTCCTTGCGGCGGAGGCGGGTCCGGCGGCGGACCTTGAGGACCATCGAGGGACCCCAAGGGCCCGCGGCAGATAACCCTTCCCCGCGTTTCGGAGGGGTATTTTTATTCATGAGTCCATATGAATCAGGTGGACCGGGCGCCGGACCCCGGTTCGCGGAGCCGGGCCGCCCGCTCGAGGTGCGGGTCGAGGACCAGGGCGCGCTCGAGCAGCCGCCGGGCCTTCGTCTCCTGGCCGCACTCCCTCCAGGCCATCGCGGCGTCGCACCAGTACTCCGCCTCCCCGGGGTTCAGTCCCAGGGCGGCGTCGAAGGCCGGGATGGCCTCCTTGGCCCGTCCCGCGTCCAGGAGGATCCGGCCCTTGCGGTCGTAGGCCACGTCCCGGGCCGCGGGGTCCGCGCGCGCCGCAGCCTCGCAGGCCGCGAGCGCGTCCTCCGTCCGGCCGAGGGCGTGGAGGAGATCGGCCCTCCGCAGGTGGGCTGCCGCGTCCGCCGGCAGGGCATCCCCCAGGGCCGCGAGGGCATCCTCCGTCCGGCCGAGGGCGGCGAGGGCCTGCGCGCGGTCCAGTCGGGTCGCGGGATCATCCTTGAGGGCCAGCGCCTTCTCCAGGCGCGGCAGGGCCGCCGCGGGATCGCCGCGGGCGATCCGGACCGACACCCGAAACTCGCGCCCGGGGACTACGTCGAGATCAGCGTCAGCGACACCGGCGTCGGCATGACGCCGGAAATCGCCAAGCGCGCATTCGAGCCCTTCTATACGACCAAGGAAACCGGCAAGGGCACGGGGCTCGGGTTGTCGATGGTCTACGGGTTCGCCGAG
>JAJYKG010000261.1 GCA_021788795.1 Thermoplasmata archaeon
CATGGTCCCGAAGGACCTCCTCGAGGAGCTGCAGGCGAAGGAAGCCGTGCGCTCCCTCTTCCCGCTCGACTACTTCTCGAACATGGTCAAGGCGATCAGCACCGCGAACACGGTCGCCCTGTACCTGGGCACGGATTACCCGGTGCGGATGGAGTTCAAGATCGCCGCGGGCAAGGGAGAAGTCAAATATCTCTTGGCTCCAAGGATCGAGTCGGACTAGAATATACACGGATCAGGATAATAATCAGTCCGGATCGCCCAGGTTCATCGCGCGGCGGCTTGGCGGCCCACCCCACTACCGTCCCTGCAGCGCCAAGCTGAGCAGGATGTCCGACGAGTGCTTGCAGTAATCCGTCGCGTTCTCGATCCCCTCGAGGAGATCGTTCAGGATGACGACGATGCCGGGGTTCGTGTGGATCTTCACGAGGATCTTCCGGTTCGCGAAGTAGAGGTCGTCGACGACGTTCTCGAGGCGCTTGACCTCCTCGCGCGCCTTGATCATCCGGTCGTAGTCCTGGCCGTAGACGTCGATCATGACTTTGAGCCCGCGGCTGCAGTCCAAGGTGTTCTTCGTCATCTCCTTGAACGAGCTCCAGACCTCGGGCGGGATCGTGACGCCCGTTTCCTGCAGGAGGTCGACGTTCTTGCCGCTCACCTTGAGCCAGTCCGCGATCAGGTCCACGGAGGACACGAGGCGCATGAAGTCCTCCCGGTCCTTCGGCGGCAGCTCGCCGCGGCTCAATTCCTCGACCAGGTTGATCTCGACGTTGTCGGCGGCCTTCTCGTCCATGAGGAGGCGCTTGAACGCCGCGGCCAGCTCGTCCTTTCGCCCGCGGACCGCGGCGTCCAGGACGTTGTCGAGCTCCTCCCCTGCGTCGACGACCTTGGTCACGTGCTCGCGCACCATGGACAGGGCGCGGGACTCTCGCCGGTTCCGGAACCACTCGAGTTGGGACTTGTCACTCAAGTTTCAGCGCCTCCTGGAGCCCCTCGTACGGACGGGGGTAGACCAGGATGTTCGCCTCGTGGAACGAGACGAGAACATCCCGGGCCGTATTAAGACTTTGAGAGGCAGGCACGTCGACGGACACGAGGTCGGACGTGAAGAGTCGCACCTGGAGCCGCTGGGTCGCGCCGAGGAACACGCGGCCCTCCACGCGCCCCGGGATCACGTTCCCGAAGCCCTCCTTGGTGAGGGCGATCCATTCCGGGCGCGCCGCGACCACCACGGGGTCGCCTTCCAGGAGGCCTTTCGCGGGCACGCGCAGGATGTAGCCGCTGCGGAACTCGACGAACGCCCAGTCCGCGCGGATGCGCCGGACGGCGCCCTCGAGGAAGTTGCTCTCGCCGATGAAGTTCGCGGTGAAGACGCCCTTCGGCCGGTCGTACAGGGTCTCGGGCGGCCCTGACTCGATGATCCGCCCTTTCCGCATGACGACGACGCGGTCGGCCACGGACATGGCCTCCTCCTGGTCGTGGGTCACGTGGATCGCGGTGAGGCCGAGGTCCTTCACGACGCGCCGAAGCGCGTACCGCAGGTCGAGGCGCACGCGCGCGTCGAGGCCGGAGAGCGGCTCGTCCAGGATGAGGAGCTTCGCCCGGTTCGCCAGGGCGCGCGCCAGGGCGACCTTCTGCTGCGAGCCCGTGCTCAGCTCGGAGGGGAACAGCCCGCGCTCCCCGAGCATGTCCACGAGGTCCAGCACCTCCGTCCCGACGTGGTCGACGTCCTCCTTGTGGCGCGCGTGGACCCACGGCCCGTACGTCGCGTTCGTCCAGACGTCCATGTGCGGGAAGAGGACGATGTTCTGGAACACGTAGCCCAGGTCGCGGTCCTCCACGGGGAGCGCGGTCACGTCGCGGCCGTCGACCAGGATGCGGCCCTCCGAAGGCTGCCAGATCCCGGAGAGGAGCTTGATGAGGGTGGTCTTGCCGCAGCCGCTCGGCCCGAGGACGGCGACGTACTCGCGGTCCTCGATGGTGAGGCTCGTCGTGTCCAGGGCGGTGATCCGCCCGAACCGCTTGGCCACGTCGAGGGCCTCGATCCGCGGCATGTCACTCGACCTCCAGGGCCGCGGCGACGCCGCCCTTGGGGACGGGGAAGAGGAGGATGTGCTCGGCGGGCATCGTCATGAAGACCGCGTCCCCCTCCTTGGCCCAGCGCGCGTTCGCCGTCAGGGGCTTCGCCTTGAGGAGGCCCATCCCAGGCACGTCGATCTCGAGGGAGATCCGGCGGCCCATGAAGAGCCGCCGCTTCACGATGCCCTCGACCCCCTGCCCTGCTCCCCACTCCTGGGGCAGGACGCCGCAGACCTCCGCCCGGATGCCCGCGAGCACGCGGCCCGAGAGTCCCTCGCGCGCCGGAGCCATCAGGTTCGTGCCGCCGACCACGAGGCGCACCGCCCCGCCGTCCGCGGGGAAGGATTCCGCCTCGACGAAGTTCATCTCGCCGAGGAAGTTCGCGACGAAGGGAGAGGCGGGATGCGAGTACACGTACTCCGCGGGGCCGACCTCCACGAGTTCCCCGTTGCGGAGCACGGCGATGCGGTCCGCGACCACCAGGGCCTCCTCCTGGTCGTGGGTCACGTGGATCGCCGTCGTCCCGACGTGGCGGATGAGGGACCGGAGCTCCGAGCGGAGCTCGATCCGCAGGCGCGCGTCCAGGGCCCGCAGAGGCTCGTCGAGGAGGAGGACGCCGGACCCGGCGGCGAGGGCGCGCGCGAGGGCGCAGCGCTGCTGCATCCCGCCGCTGAGCTCGCGCGGGAACGCCTCGCGGCGGTCGATCAGGTGGACCATGGAGAGCATCTCGCGGGCGAGCACGTCCCGGTCGGACTCGGACCAGCCCTTCACCTGAGGCGAGAACGTCGTGTTCTCCCACACGGTGAGGTGGGGGAAGAGGGAGTACGTCTGGGGCATGAAGGCCGCCTGGCGGACGTCCGCGGGCATCCGCGTCACGTCCCGCCCGTCCAGGAGGATGCGGCCGGCATCGGGGTCTAGGAGCCCCGCGATCACCCGCAGCAGCGTCGTCTTGCCGGCGCCGCTCGGGCCGAGGACGACGAGGTACTCGCCGTCGCCGATGCGGAGGTTGACGTCGCGAAGGGCGCGCTTCTTCCCGAAGGACTTGGAGATCCCCTCGAGGACGACCTCAGCGATGGGACCGCCCCCGGAGGGTCACGAGGCGCATGGCCAGGATCGCCGCGAAAGAGACGCCCAGGAGGGCGAGCTGGGCGATGGCAGCCTCGTAGT
>JAJYKG010000262.1 GCA_021788795.1 Thermoplasmata archaeon
CTCTGGGGAGCCGGGTCCGCGTACCTGTACGACACCCTCGTCGAGGTGCACTCGGAGGCGCGGTACCCGGCGGTCAGCAGCCGCGTCGCCCTGTACTCGTACCTTGGCAGCGCGGCCGCCTCGCTCGCCGGCGGCGCGGTCGTCCTCCTCACGGCGCGCCCCGAGCTGACCCTGGTCCTCTACGCCGTTCCCGGCCTCGGAGCGTTGGCCCTCGGGATGAGCTTCCAGGAGCCTTCCGTAGCCCGGAAGCCGGAACCCAGCCTGTTCCGGCAGATCCGCGCGGGGCTCCGCCTCGCGGTGAGCGACCGGCAGATCGTCCTGGTCATCCTCTTCCAGGTCCTCGTCGGCTTCGTGAGCTACATGATGGCCCTGTTCCGCGCCGTCTTCCTGAACCAGACCCTGAGCGGCGACCTGGTCGTGGTCGCGGTCGTGTACTCCGTGTTCTTCCTCGTGGCCGCCGTCTCCGGCGGCCTCATGGGCTCCATCCTCGAGCGGTTCGGCGAATCCGGAGGGCTGATCCTCGTGTTCATCCTCGTGTTCGCGCCCTTCCCCGTGATCTACCTCATCGCGCAGGGGATGATCTCCGGGGACGTAGGCGGAATCCTCGCGATCGCCACCCAGATCCCGGACTACGTGGTCTGGGGAATCGAGGCCGTCCTCATCACGACGATCATCAACCGGCGGGTGGGCTCCGACGGCCGGGCCACGGTGCTCGCGGTCGAGACGCTGGCGAGCACCTCGGTCATCGCCGTCCTGGAGCCCATCATCGGGCTCACGGCGACGGACTACAGCCTCGGCACCGGGCTCGCCCTCGGTGCCCTCGTGGCGGCGCTGCCGACGGCGTACGTCCTGATCGCCTATCGCCGAATCGAGCACGCCCGGGCCGAAGGGCGTTCTGACGCCCTGCCCGCCCCGGGACGATGAGGCGCGGATGCGGCTCCTCCAGTCCCGAGGGAGATCCAGGCGCCGCCAGGATCCGTCCGCGGGAAGTGCGGCTCACGCGGCGCAGCCGAGGGCCGCGTAGTCGTCGCCGTTGAACTCGGCGAACCCATAGTCCTCGTAGATGTTCGTCTCCGTCACGGTGACCTTGTTCACCGGGTCGTAGAAGACGACCGTCCCCGTGCCGGTGTCGACGGACAGGAGCACGGAAGGACCGAGCCGCTGGTGGAGGAACGTGGCGATGTTCGAGGCGATGCTCGGGTTGTCGACCGTGCAGTTGCTCGTCGTGGCGACGACGCCCGCAGCGACGGGCGCGCCGGGGCGAACCGCGCTGAAGTACGGGGTCACCCGGGGCGGGTTGAGGGCGAAGGCCATGCCGCCGAGGACGACGACCACGAGGACGCCCGCCGCGACCCGCTGCGGCGTCTTCCACTCGGCCCGCACGTCGCGGACGGCTTCGCGGCGGTCGCGGGCGCGGTGGCGGCGCTGGCTCCTCCGCGTCGGTTGCCGCTTCTTCGTCTCCACAGGCGCCTCGACGGCCGTGCGCCGACGCAGGACGGCCGCGAGGCCGTTGCCGAGGAGCAGCGCGACCAGGGGCGCGAGGCTCGGGAGGAGCGCGGGCAGGAGGGCCGTGGCCACGCCGACGGCGATGCCGAAGACCCAGCGGTCCCCGGCCCGGGTCACGGAGGACCGCGGCTCCGGGACCATGAAGAATCCGAAGAACAGGATGGAGGGGTCGAGGAGGCCGAGCAGCAGGACCATGGGCGTACTCACGTCGCCCACAAGCAACGTCCCCAGGATCGTGATCACGCCGTACGAGGCGAGGAACACGGCAGGGATCCGCCACGAGCCCGGGGTGCGCAGGGTGACAACGATCCCCAGGGCCACGACGAGCCAGACGCCGATCGAGCCCCACCACGACGGCGCGAGTCCGAAGAACAGCGCGCCGAGGAGGACGCCCGCGGCGGCGGGGTTGAACAGAGGCCGCTCCTGGACCCGCAGGACGTGGCGCAGGGCAATCGCCGCGGAGGCGACGCCGATGGCCTGGATCAGGGGCACGCTCGGGGGCAGGAGGAGCGCCAGGAGGAGGCCCGTCGCCAGCGCCGCGTCCGGCGCGCGGATGCGGTGGTAGCGGAACATCTGGAAGAGGATGTCGGTCTCGACCGCAAAGGCGGGCAAGGCGATGAGGGGGACGATGCCCTGGCCCTGCAGCGTGAAGACGATGGCGTAGACGCCCAGGACGATCAGGATCATCCAGAGCAGGCGCGCGGGCCGCGGCAGCTTCGCGAACGCACGCACGGAGGCGCGGCGCAGGTCGTCCCACGACACGCGGGACCCATGGGACGCCTCCGTCTCCTCCGCGGCGTCCCCGCCGTCGGCCTCGCCATCCGCTTCCCGCGGCACGGCGGCCCCAGACCGGCGGTCGCTTTTAGCCTTTCCGGGGTCGCGAGAAAGGCGCCGCTACCGGGGCGGCAACGGAGGAGAGGCGACCGCTCGGGAGGGATGCGTGGGGCAGGATTTGAACCTGCGAACCCCTTCGGGACAGCGACCTCAACGCTGCGCCTTTGACCAAGCTGGGCCACCCACGCACGGGCCCGGTTGCCATCGCAGGGTCCGATATTAAGCTTCTGCCGCGGCGTCCCGGCGAAGGGATCAGGCGGCCGTGTACCCGCCGTCCGCGACGACAAGGGAGCCCGTGATGTACGACGCCTCTTCGGACGCGAGGAAGAGCACGACCTTCGCAATCTCCTCCGGGCGCCCGACGCGCCCGAGGGGGTGCTGGGCCCCGGCATGCGCGCGGTAGTCCGCGAGGGAGACGCCTCGCGTGTCCGCCTCCTGCTGGAACATCCGCGTCTCCACCCAGCCCGGGCACACGGCGTTCACGCGGATGCCGTCCTTCGCGTACGCGAGGGCCATCGACTTCGTGAGGAGCGCGACGCCGGCCTTGGATGCGCAGTACGCCGCCTCCTCGGGGTCCCCGACGAGGGCGTTCACGGAGGCGGTGTTCACGATCACGCCGCCCCCCTGGCGGAGCATCGCGCGCACGGTGTGCTTCGCCATCAGGAAGGCGCCTTTGAGGTTCACCGCGAGGACCTGGTCCCAGTCCGCCTCGGACATCTCGTGGACCGCCGCCTCGATGAGGATGCCCGCGTTGTTGAACAGCACGTCCAGCCGGCCGAAGCCCGCGACGGCCCCCTCGACGATCCGCTCCGCGTCCGCCTCGCGCGACACATCGCCGCGGAGGAAGAGGAGGCCGAGGCCCTCGCCACG
>JAJYKG010000263.1 GCA_021788795.1 Thermoplasmata archaeon
ATCTGCTCCGCGAGCTCGGCGGCGACGTCCACCGTCGCGAACGCGAGGTGGTGGAGTCCCTCGCCGCGCTTCTCGAGGAACCGGGCGACCGTGCTCGAGGCGGACAGGGGCGTCACAAGCTCCACGCGCGTCTCCCCGGCGTTAAGGAAGGCCACGCGCACCCCCGCGGCGGGTACGTCCTCCATGAAGTCGAGAGACAGGCCGAGCAGGCGGTAGCGTTCGACAGCCGCGTCCAGCCGCCGCACCGCGATCCCGACGTGGTGGACGGGTCCGATCACAGGTCTCCCCTCGCCTGGTACGTGCCGAAGACTTCCCGGAGGCCGTCGCAGATCTCCCCGAGCGTGGCCCCGGCCTCCACCGCAACGAGGATGGAGGGCACCAGGTTGTCGTCCCCCGACGCGGCCCCGATGAGGTCGGCCACCGCCTGCTGGGCCCGCGCGGCGTGCCGTCCGTTCCGGAAGGCGCGCACCTGGGCCCTCCGCTTCGACTCGGTCTTGGGATCGAGCCGGTACGCGGGGACCGCGCTCTCCCCCTCGACGAAGGCGTTCACCCCGACGACCGTCCGTTCCCCCGTCTCCAGGGCCAGCTGGTAGCGGTAGGAGGCCTCGGCAATCTGCTTCTGGACCCAGCCCGTCTCGATCGCCTTGAGCATGCCGCCCCGGCGGTCGATCTCGGCCAGGAGCTTGCGGGCTTCGCCCTCGAGCCGGTCCGTGAGGTCCTCCACGAAGTACGACCCGCCGACCGGGTCGACCGTGTTCGCGACCCCGCTCTCGTGGGCCAGGATCTGCTGCGTGCGGATCGCGAGTCGCACGGCCTTCTCGGAGGGCAGGGAGAGCGCTTCGTCCAAACTGTTCGTGTGTAGGGACTGCGCCCCGCCGAGCACCGCCGCGAGGGCCTGGAGGGTCACCCGCACGGCGTTGTTCTGGGGCTGCTGGGCCGTGAGCGACACCCCGGCCGTCTGGGCGTGGAACCGAAGGGCGCGCGACTCGGGGCGCTCGGGATGGAACCGCTCCTCCACGAGGCGGGCCCACAGGCGCCGCGCCGCGCGGAACTTCGCGACCTCCTCGAAGAAGTCCATGTGGACATCGAAGAAGAAGGAGATCTGCGGCGCGATGTCGTCCACCCGCAGCCCACGCTTCCGCGCGGCCTCGAGGTACGTGATCGCGTCGGCGAGGGTGAAGGCGATCTCCTGGACCGCGGTCGCGCCCGCCTCCCGGATGTGATAGCCGCTCACGCTGATCGCGTTCCACTTCGGGACCTCCCGGCTGCAGAAGTCGATCAGGTCGACCGCCAGGCGGATCGAGGGCGCGGGCGGGTAGATGTAGGTGGACCGGGCGATGTACTCCTTGAGGATGTCGTTCTGGACCGTCCCGCGGAGCGCGCGGCGCGGCACGCCGTTCTCCTCGGCCACGGCGACGTACATCGCCAGGAGAATCGGGGCGGTGGCGTTGATCGTCATGCTCGTGCTCACCCGGTCCAGGGGGAGCCCGCGCAGCAGGGCGCGCATGTCGTCCAGGCTACTGATCGCGACGCCCACGCGTCCGACCTCGCCCTTCGCCATGGGCGCGTCCGAGTCGTAGCCCATCTGGGTCGGGAGGTCGAAGGCGACGCTCAGCCCCTCGTTCCCCTGGGCGAGGAGGTAGCGGAACCGTCGGTTCGCCTGCTCCGCGGTCCCGAAGCCCGCGTACTCACGCATCGTCCAGAGCCGGCCGCGGTACATCGTCGCTCGGATGCCCCGGGTGTACGGCATCTCGCCGGGGAAGCCGAGGTCTCGCGCGGCCCGTTCCTCGTCGGGCGCTCGCGGCCCGACGACCCCCTCGATCGGGAGCCCGCTCAGGGTCCGGGTCCGGGAGGCGACCGCCACGGGACCGCCGGTCTCCTCGGGCGCGAGCCCGCGGGGTTTGCGGCGAGACGGTCGCGCCATCGTCCCTCACGCTCCGAGGAAGACGCCCTCCGGGTCGCACTTCGTCCGCAGGACGCGGAGCTCGCGCTTCGTCGGCGCCTTCGTCACGCCGACGCGGGGCGCGGTCCGCAGGTCCCAGGAGACGTTCTCGCGGACCTGCTCCACGCTGAGGCCGGGATGCACGGACTCCAGGTACATCTCCTTCGTCGCGTCGTCGAAGCGGTACACAGCCATGTCCGTGATCACGCACGCGGGGCCGCCGCGCGGCAGACCCTCGCGCTCGCGGGCGCCGGGGCCGTCCAAGTATCCGGGCGTCGTCACGTAGTCCACCTTGGCGGCGAACTTGAGGCGGTCCTGCTTCATCATGATGATGGTCCGCTTGGCCAGCGAGCCGATATCGTTCGCGCCGCCGGAGCCCGGCAGCCGGACCTTGGGGTTCCGGTAGTCCCCGATCACGGTCGTGTTCAGGTTGCCGAACTTGTCGACCTGGGCGCCGCCGATGAACCCGACGTCCACGTAGCCGGGCTGCATGAGGAGGCCGAAGACCTCCGTGAGGCCGCAGAGCATCACGCTTCCCGGGACGAGGCACGCGTCTCCGATGGAGAGCGGCGTCCGCTTCGGCCGCGCGTCGACGACGCCGGACTCGAAGATCATGGTGCAGTTCGGGGCGTGGGTGTGCTTCGCCAGCATGCCGCCCAGCATGGGCAGCCCCGTGCCGATGAAGGCGATCTCGCGGTCGCGGATCTCCCGCGCGGCGCAGATCGCCATGAGTTCCGTCCGCTTGTACTCGGGCTTGGGCGGCGCCGCGAGGAGCTCAGTAGCCATAGTTCACCCTCCCGCTCATCACGGGTTTCGCGCGCAGCGCCCGGAGCCGGTCCTCGCCGAGCTTCTGGAGGTAGCCCTCGTGGCCGTCGACGCCGTACACCCACTCCTGGGCCCAGGCCTCCCAGCCCTCGAGGGTCGTGCTCCGGGCCGCGTAGTCCTTGCGGAACGCCGCGTCCGCGTCGTAGTAGCCCTGCACCTGGTACGGGTGGCCGCCGAACGGCACCTTGACAATCGCGTCGACGCGGAAGCCGGGCACGATCGTGCGGTTCGGGTCGCGGCGGATGACCTTCGTGGGCACGACCTCCTCCACGGTCAAGAGGATCTTCTTGCCGGCGAAGGTGCCCCAGAGGTCGTCGCCGATCTGGCCCCAGACCTGGGCGTTCCCCTCCTCGTCGCAGCGCTGCGCGTGCAGGAGGGCGACGTCCGCGGGGCAGGCGGGCAGAAGCGCGACCTTCTCCCTGCTCCCGAACG
>JAJYKG010000264.1 GCA_021788795.1 Thermoplasmata archaeon
AAGAGAATCTGGCCCTCGAACCCCGTGAGGGGCTGGGCGTTGACCGTGGGCAGGTCGGCCGAGGCAGCCGCGGGGATCGCGAGGACGAGCTGGACGGGGATCGCGAGGGAGAGGAGGCAGCCCCCGAGGAGGGCGACCGCCGCATAGGCGCCGCGCAGGCGGCGGCGCAGAGTCGCCACGCTCAGGCCCGCCGCGGCCATCGTCGCGGCCAGGAGGCCCAGGAACGCGTACTGCAGGTCGAGGAAGAGCGCCGCGAGGTCGGGCTGCGTGGAGGAGAGGTCGGCGTACGTGTAGCTCGTGACCGTGACCGTCCCCGCGGTCCCGTTCCGCACCGTGTGCGTCGCGCCGAAGAGGGCGTAGGACCAAGTCTCCGACGACGCGCCGGAGGAACGGTGCCACTCCCACGCGGGCTGCCCGACGGCCACGAAGGCCACCGCGAGGGCGATGGCTACGACGGCCACGCCCGACCAGGCGGACATGCTCGCCCTGGTCGTGCCCCGGGGGGCTTAAGAGGCCTCTTGCGTCATTATCGCGGACGGAACGCTGCGCGGTCCCGGGACTCGGGATCACTTGTCCGTCCACCGGGGGTCGCGCTTCTCCAGGAAGGCCCGGACGCCCTCCTCCTTGTCCTCGCTCGTGATCGCGAGGGTGAAGAGGGTCTGCTCGTACCGGAGCCCCTGCTCGATCGGGAGGCGCGCCGAGGCCTTCACCGCGGCCTTCGCCAGGCGCACGGCGACCGCGCTCTTGGAAGCGATCTTGCCGGCGATCTCCCCGACGCGCCGGTCGAGGAGCGGGTGGGCCACGACCTCGTCCACGAGCCCGATGCGGAGGGCCTCGTCCGCCCCGATCCGCTCGCCGGTCAGCGTGAGCTTGAGCGCGGTCCCCAGGCCCACGAGCCTCGGTAGCCGCTGGCTGCCGCCGCCCCCGGGGATGATGCCGAGGTTGATCTCCGCCTGGCTGAACGTGGACCGCTCCGAGGCGACGCGGAGGTCGCAGGCCATCGCGAGCTCGAGGCCGCCGCCGAAGCAGTAGCCGTCGATCCGGGCGATCACGGGCTTCGCCACGCGGTCCATGGCGTCGTAGACGGTGCCCTCGCGGTACATGCGCTGCTGCTCGACGAGGGTGCGGCCCCGGAACTCCGCGATGTCCGCCCCCGCGACGAAGGCCCTGTCCCCCGCGCCCGTGATCACGAGGACCCGCACTGCGGGATCGGCGTCCAGATCCCGCACCGCCCGGACGAGCGCGTCCTTCAGGGCGAGGGACATCGCGTTGTGCTTCTCCGGGCGGTTCAGGGTGACCACCGCGACGGGGCCGCGGCGGTCCACGAGGACGAGGGGCGAGGCCATGGAACCGGACGGGGAGGGCGGCGGCGGGGTTTAGGTCTTCCGAGGAAAGTCAACCTTATTTAAGGTTAACGAGACAGGGGATGCGGACCCCGCCCCAGGGTCTCCTCGATCACAGGAGCTTGTCCATCGTCAGGACCGTGGTCTGGAAGCCCAGCTTCTTCCAGAACTCGACCCCGAGGCCGTTCCGCGCGTCCGAGGCCACGCGCACCCGGCCCACGCGCTTGTCTCCGAACCATCCGAGGGCCGCGGCGACGAGGGCGCCTCCGGCCCCCTTCCTTCGGGACGCCTCCTGGACGTACACGGCGGAGATGTGCCCGAACTTCCGCTCCATGAAGATCCCCGGCGGCTGCTCGAGGGAGGCCAGGAGGAAGCCGACGGGCTTCCCCTCGACCTCCGCGACGTGGGCCGCGCGGGATCGCTTGCCGATGTGGGCGCGGAGATGCCGCTCCCACTGCTCCGGGGCGCCGGCGGCGAGGCGGAAGTCCTGACCTCCGAGGGCCTCGTCGAAGCCGATCAGCTCGCGCCACAACCGGACGAGCTGCGGCAAGTCCTCGGGTCTTGCGGGGCGCACGCGGAGGTCGACGGCCATGGGAGCGTGCACCCGCCTACGGGGGCTAAAAGCCTCCGTCTATTCCCTTGTGCAGCTCTCCATGCTTGGACCGGCCGTGCCAATTACTGTAGGGAACGTCCGTTTCTCAGGAGGCGGGTTCCCGATGCAGCGTCCCCGTCCCAATAGAGGGCCATTCGGGACAGCAGTCGCAAAGCTCAAAGGAAACCTGCCCTGCAAGATTCTCTCGAATGAGCCGCGCCGATGGCGCATGGACTTTGCGTGATGGGACCCGAACTGTAACGGGACCCGAACCCGCGTGGTTGGGTTTCCCGCAGTGGGAAAACAGAACAGGGGGCGTCAAGTACTTAAGGGGACTTCGTCGGTTGCAGGGCCAGTGGAGCGGCAAGTCCGCAGGGGGACGGCTCCGTTCCGGAGGTTCGCCAGCGGGCTCGCCATCGGATTGCTGCTGGTTCCCATCACCTTCGGGTTCCTGAGTGGACCAGGTTTCGCAAGTCTCGGCTTGGAGGGCGGGACTGCGGCCTCAGGCCATCCGACTGTTCCGCACTGCCTGCCGTCTCCGAGCAGGGAGGGAGCTTGGCCGACGAGGTTGGGCATGGTGTCGTCGGGATCTGCGGCTCCATACGCGCCCCCGGGCAATCGGTCCTTTCACGCGCACAATGAGGCGGGGCGGACCCGCAGTCCGGGAGTTCCCCTCGGTCGGGAACCTGCCCGTGGGGCGCCATCCCACCCCATGCAGCTTGTTCAGGGGTCCCCCTGGCTCGCCCTTTCGCGGGGAACCCTCCGCGAGACGGTTCGGTCGGCGCCTCACAAGCACGCGGGGGGCGGAGGGAAGCCTTCCGACCGGGACGACATGATTGAGGTTCGGCTGTCCGTGCGCGATCCGAAATGTTGGACTTCTGCGTTGCCGGGGGACCCATCCGTCCAGGTTGACGTGCGGGCCCGCTCCGTCGCCCCTCGGACGGTCCACGAATTGCTGGAGGTCGTCGGTCCAAGGGCTGCGACCCTCGAGGCTCTGGACGCAATCCAGGCCCGCTTCCCGGCCGCTGAAATCCGGTCGAGGGGGCTCAGCCCTCGCCGAGCCTCCGCATTCGTCGATGTCCGCGGCTGCAACGCTTGCCGCCTCTGCGAGTCCACCGGCGCGCTACTCACGAGACTCGCTCTTGGCAAGGAGGGCGGGCTGGATTGCACGGTCACCGCGGACAGCCACACGACCATGAAGGCGGTCCTGGGCCGACTCACGGGAGCCGGGTTCCGCCCGGTCTTGGTC
>JAJYKG010000265.1 GCA_021788795.1 Thermoplasmata archaeon
AGCAGGACTTCACCTCAAGCCAGCAACGGCCCGGATCTTCCAAGAGGAAATCGAAGCGGGAATCCCGCCACCGCGCCTCCGGGCGGACGACGCGATAGCGGGAGAACTCGGGCAGCGCCCGCGCGGCCAGCGCGACCGCGACGGCCGCGTTGGCGAGGCGCGTGTCGAGGCAGACCCACTCATGGTTTCGGCGGACCGCGAGGACGTCGTACGCGGTCGACCGGCTCGCGCGGCGGACCGGGACGAGCCGCAGCGGAGCCCCGGGCGTGAGGAGCTCGCGAAGCCGCCCCGGGTTCGGGAGATGGGCGTCGACAAGGGCGCCCCTGGAATCCGCCCGGATGCGGAAGCGGTTGGGCCGCGAGACGAACCGCGCTTCGACGGGGGCCCCGTTCATCTTGCGGTATCCCAGTCGCGGAGGAGGCGGACGAGAAGCCGCACCCCGTAGCCGGACGCGCCCTTCGGGAGGTAATCCTTGTTCGGGGAGTCGGGGCCGCCCTCGACCCAGGCGGTCCCGGCAATGTCCAGGTGGGCCCAGGCCATGCCCTCGGCGAACCTTTGGAGGAACTTGGCCGCCGTGATCGACCCGGCCGCCCGGCCGCCCGAGTTCTTGACGTCCGCGAAGTCGCTCTTGATCTGCTCGGCGTATTCGTCCCAGAGGGGGAACGGCCACACCCGCTCCGACGTCGCCTCGGCGGCGCGCGCAATCCGGCCCGCCAGGGTCGGGTCCGTGGAGAACAGCCCGGCGGCGTGCTTCCCCAGGGCCACGGTCATGGCGCCCGTCAGGGTCGCGAGGTCGACGACCGCCTGGGGCTTGAGGGTCTTCGCGTACCCCAGGGCGTCCGCGAGGACGAGCCGCCCCTCCGCGTCCGGGTTGATGACCTCGACGGTCTTTCCCCCGAAGGAACGAACGATGTCCCCAGGCTTCTGCGCGCTCCCGCTCGGCATGTTCTCCGTGAGCGGCGCGAGGGCGACCACGTTCCGGGGCATCTTGAGGCGGGCCGCCGCGAGCACGGCGCAGAGGGCGACCGCGGCCCCGCCCATGTCGTCCCGCATGAGCCACATGCCGCCGCCCCCCGGCGCCTCGAGAGGCTTCAGGGCAATCCCGCCGGAGTCGAAGGTGATCCCCTTGCCCACGAAGACGATGGGCCGGCTCTTGCCGCCGCCCTGGTATTCCAGCATGAGGAACCGAGGCGGCTCCACGCTGCCTTTCGCCACACCCAGGAGGCAACCGAAGGCCATCTTCTCGAGCTGCTTCTCATCGAAGACGGTGAGCTTCGCCCCGGTCTCCTTCGCGGCGTCCCGGACGCGGTCGGCGAGCAGGCGGGGCGTCTTCGCGTTGCTCGGGGCGTTGATGAGGTCCCGGGCGAAGTTGGCCATCGTGGCGACCACGGACGCGCGGTGCACCGCGTCTCGGAGCGCGCCCGCACGGGCCTTGTCCATGTTGACGACGGTCACGGACTCGATCTTCTTCTTGTCGTTCTCCGTCTTGTGCTCCGTGTAGCGGTAGAGGCCGAGGAGCGTGCCCTCGACGACCGCTTCCGCGGCGTCGCCCAAGTCGAGGTCCCCGACGCCGGCGCCGTGGACGATCGTCGCGAAGGTCCGGAGGCCCATGTCGCGGATCTTGACGGCCGCGGTCGCGGACACCTCCCGGACGCGGTCCAGGGTGAAGTCGTCGCGCTTCCCGAGGCCGACGACCATCACCCGGTTCCCGGGGATGCGGTCGAAGCTCGGGAGGACCGCGACCTCCTTGAACTTCCCCGTGAGATCGCCCGTCGCGATCATCGCGGTGATCTGGTGGCCGATGGCCGTGTCCACCGCGCCGGTGGCGCCCCCCGGGTGGGCGACCCCCTCGAAGAGGTTCACCACGACGACCTCGTCCTCCCAGCGGGCGATGTCTCCGATGCCGACGTCGATTTTCATGGATCCACGCTCGTGGGAGGAGGGAAGACGCAGGGAGGCCATAAGGCTCACCCTCGGACGCTCGGCGGGACCCCCGGTCCGGGCTGCGCCGGCGGGGCCTGCTCCAGGGGACTGCAAATGCTGTTTCAAAATTATTGTAATTAGCCAATCCTCACACGCAGGCGTCCGCGCTACCATGTGCCCCCGCGGCGGGGCGCGGCGTGATGACATTGCAGCAAACCACACAAGCGATGCCTGACTGGACTTGGGAATTCCACGGCCACCGGTGCCCCTTCATGCCCATCGGCTACCGGATGGGCCTGGCCGCGATGCGCGAGCTCGGGATCGGGCGCACGACCGACCACGGCGTGTTCGCCCTCGTCGAGATCGGCGTCGGGCATCCGCAGGCCTGCATGGCCGACGGCGTGATGGCCGCGACGGGGTGCACGTACGGGAAGCTGATGATGGAACGCCTCGGCTACGGGAAGGTGGCGATGGTCCTCCACGCGCCGGGGAAGGGGAGCGTCCGTGTCTATCTCCGCTCGGAGTTCCAGGACGAACTCGCGACCCAGGAGTTCTTCGCGTACCGCAAGCGGGGCATCGAGCCGTCGCAGGTCCCCCCGGAGGTGGCGCAGCGCGCGATCCAGGTCGTCCTCGACGCGCCCGAGGAGCGGATGTTCAAGGTCGCGCGTCTCCCCGACTTCGCGTTCTCGCGGCCCAAGAGTTCGTTCACGAAGACGAAGTGCAGCCGGTGCGGGGAGTATGTCTTCGAGCGGTATGTCCGGATGGTCGACGGGAAGCCGGTCTGCATTCCATGTTCGGGCTTTGCGGAGGCGCGGCCCGACGTCCTCAAGGGTGGACAGTGAGAAGGCACCCGCATGGATCTCGGCCTGGGCGTCGCGATCGCGTCCGTCTTCCTCATCTCCGCCGTCTTCTCGATGTTCGGGCAGGGCGGGGGCTCCCTCTACACGCCGACGCTCGTCCTTTTGGGCTACGCGACGCTGGTGTCCGTTTCCACGTCCCTCGTCCTCAACCTCGTCACCGCCCTCTTCGCGACCGTCGTGTACTACCGGCAGAAACTGGTCGACGTCCGGCTCGCCGCCGCCTTCATCCCGGGCATCGTGGCGGGCTCCTTCCTCGGGGGCGCCGTCGGGAACTTCGCCGACGCCACGCTGCTCCTCTGGCTCTTCGTGGCCTTCCTCGTCGGAGCGGGGGCACGGATGGTCTACACGTACTGGGAGAGGGCACGCCCCAGGACGCGGTGCCCGGACGCCCGA
>JAJYKG010000266.1 GCA_021788795.1 Thermoplasmata archaeon
ATCTCCCTCATCCTCCTCGCGAACAAGCACGACCTCGCGGCGCAGGCGGCGGTCACGCCCGCGCAGGTCGCCGACGCGGCCCGGGGATTCGGCTGCACCTCGCTCCTCACCTCCGCGAAGACGGGGGAGAACGTCGAGTCGGGGTTCCGGCGGCTCGCGGACCAGATCGTCCGCCGCTACCTCGTCCACTGAACGGGCGCGTGAACGGCCGGCGCCTCGCCGGGGCCCGGTTCCGGCGCTCAGGCGAAGAAATCCGGGAGCAGCTCTGCTTCGCTCACGCCCTCGTGCCGGTACCGAGCGAAGTCCGTGGTCCCCGCGTCCCGCAGGACGTCCTCGTCGATGCAGAACCGTCCTGTGAAGGTCCGGCTATCCTTCGTCAGGATCGCGTGGGCCGCGTCCGCCACGATCTCGGGCGTGCGGCAACGCAGGCGCTGCTCCTCGCCCATGATGAGCCGGACGGCCTCCGTGTCGATCGCCGTCCGCGGCCACAGGGCGTTCACCGCGATGCCCTCCGCGCGGAGTTCCTCGGCCATCCCGAGGACCCAGACGCTCATCGCGTACTTCGAGAGGGCGTAGGCCGCGTGGGGCGCGAACCAGCGCGCCTCGAAGGCCAGGGGCGGAGAGAGGTTGAGGACGTGCGGGTTCGCCGCCTTCCGAAGGCGGGGCAGACACTTCTGCGTGCAGAGGAACGAGCCGCGGGCGTTGATGTCGAACATCAGGTCGTACCGCTTCATCGGCATGTCCGCCGTCCCGGCGAGGTGGATCGCGGAGGCGTTGTTCACGAGGATGTCGATGCCGCCGAACCGCTCGACGGCCCTCGAGACCGCGGCCTCGACCTGGTCGTCGAAGCGGATGTCCGTGGGGACCGCGAGCGCGTGGCCACCGGCCGCCTCGATCGCCTCCGCCGCGGTGTAGACCGTCCCCGGGAGCTTGGGGTGCGGCTCCGCGGTCTTCGCCGCAATGACGACGTTCGCCCCGTCCCGCGCCGCGCGCAGGGCGATCGCCTTCCCGATCCCGCGGCTCGCGCCCGTGATGAAGAGGGTCCTCCCCTCGAGGCTGGTCCCCATGGTCCCGTCTCGCCTCCTCCGTACCCGGCTCCCGGGATATAGCGGCATGCCTCGCATCCTTTATCGGCGGGAGCGGATGCCGGCTCGGGTTCCTCCGATGCCCGAGCCGAGCCGGGTCACGCGAGCCGACATCGTCCGAGCGCTCACCGCCGCCCTGGAGCCGCTTCCCTGGGCCGACGCGTTCTGGGAGGGTGGGTCCGCCGCCTTCGGCCGCGCGGACGCGTGGTCCGACATCGACCTGTACGCCGTCGTCGCGGACGACCGGCTCGGCGAGGCGTTCCGCGTCGTCGAGGACGCGCTGGCGCGGCTCTCCCCGGTCCGCCGCAGGTACGAGCCCGCGTGGCCCCCGGACAGCGGCACCGCGCAGGCCTTCTACCGCCTCGAGCGGGCGAGCGAGTACCTCCTCGTCGACCTGGCCGTCTTCAAGCGGTCCGCGAAGGACAAGTATCTCGAGCCGGAGCTCCACGGCCAGGCGGTCTTCTACTTCAACAAAGGCGGAGCCGTGACGGCCCCGCCCCTGGACCGCGACGCGTTCGTCGCGAGGCTCTTCGACCGCCGCGACCGCCTCCGGCTGCGGGTCGAGCTCTTCGGCCCCTTCGTGGCCAAGGAACTCCTCCGCGGGAACGGGCTCGGGGCCGTCGAGGCGTACCAGCGCATCGTGCTCGACTCCCTCGTCCAGGTGCTCTGGATGCGCCACCACCCGGCCCACTACGCCTTCGGGCTGCGCTACGCGCACTACGAGCTGCCGCGGGAGACGGTGGCGAGGCTGGAGCGGCTCGCCTTCGTCGCCGGCCGGGACGATCTGGAAGGCAAGTGCCGCGAGGCGCTCGACTGGTTCCGCGAGACCGTGGACCAGGTCACGGAGGAGGGCGTCCGCACCCGCATGGCCGCCTGACCCGCGGCCTCCGCGGAACCGCCGGCGGCCTCAAGGTACGACCGATGGGACTTTAACGGCCGAAGGCGGATGGCCGGGTCAGCATGGACCGGACGGACCTCGCCCTCTGCAAGATGCTCCTGGAGAACTCCCGCGCCCCCATCCGCGAGATCGGGGACCGTCTGGGCCTGTCCGTCGCGGCGGTCCACGGCCGGATCCAGGCCCTGCGGGACGCAGGGATCATCAAGGCCTTCACCGCGAGGATCGGCCTCATCGCGCTCCGCACCTCGATCGCCCTCGTCTGGGGCACCTCCCGCGGGAGGTCGAATGAGGAGATCCTGTCGCGTCTGAAGAAGGACGAGCGCGTGTACTGGGTGGCCTTCGCCGGCGCAGGCTTCCTGTACGTCGGCACGTACCTGCGCTCGCCGGCCGAACTCGACGCGATCGTATCCTTCATCACCAAGGAGGCGGAGATCCTCGAGCCAAACGTAGGCCTCCTGCCCATGGGGCCCGGACTCCCGGACGAGCCGGTCCTGGACCCCCTGGACGCCCGCATCGTCCGGGCGCTGCACCGCGACGCGAGGAAGCCCGTCGCCGATGCGGCCGAGGAGATCGGCCTCTCCGCGAAGACCGTGGGGCGGCGGCTCGGACGGATGGTGCGCGACGGCACCATCGAGCTGTCCATGGAGTGGTATCCGGACGCCTCGAACGACATCATCGGCATCTGGCATCTCGACCTCGGACCCGGGGCGTCCCGCGAGAAGGCCTTGGCCCTCCTGGCGAACAAGTACGGAGGGAACCTGCTCTTCACGATGGCCTTTGGCAACCTCCCGCGGTTCGTGCTCGCGGGGACGTGGGCCGGCTCGATGAAGGAGTTGCGGGACCTTCAGGATCAGATCGGCCGGGAGGAGCCGTTCGCCCGCGTCGTGCCCAACGTCCTCTACACCGGCTACATGTTCGACACGTGGCGGGACGATCTCATCACGACGTGGGCGGGCGGGAAGGACCGCCCCGCGTAGCGAGGGTGGAGCCCCCGGCCTCCGCCTCCCTTGGGGCTTCCCGGTTCGGCACCGCTCGCCGAACGGATGGGACAGGGCGTGCGCCGTCACGGTCCCGGTTCCCGCTCCCGGCCTGAACGCGGAACTATCCTCTCGCGGGGCCTCGGGCGTCCCGAGGCGGAACATGACGGGCGTGGCGATCGAGGTGAAGGACCTCGAGAAG
>JAJYKG010000267.1 GCA_021788795.1 Thermoplasmata archaeon
GCCGCCGATCCCCTACGGCGTCATCACGACGACGCGGCACTACCCCGGCGGCCTCGGCGTCTCGTTCGACTCCCTGCGCGCCTTCACGCGGGACGTGCTCCGCGACCTCGTCCGCAGCGGGGTGCACCGTGTGATGATCGTCAGCGGCCACGCGGCCCACGACCACATGGCGGCCCTCCGCGCCGCGGCCCAGGACGTGGTCGACGAGGGTCCCCTGAAGGCCACGGTCCTCTCCGACTACGAGCTCATCTACGCGCAGAAGGACCTCCCGCCCGGGGAGGGCCACGCGGGGATGATCGAGACCTCCCGCCTCCTCGTCCACCGCCCCGACCTCGTCAAGGGGCGCAGCCCGCCCGGGGCGAATCGCCTGCCGCCGTACGCGGTCGTGAAGGACGCGAAGCCGTACTGGGACGGCGCCACGGGCGACTCCTCCAAGGCGACGAAGGCGTACGGGGAGCAGCTCGACCGCCTCGTGGTGGACGGGCTCGTGGCCCTCGTCGAGGAACTGCGGGGGCGGGCCTGACATGGCCGCGGACGACCTCAAGCGGGCTGCGGCGGAGGCGTCCCTGAAGTACGTGAAGGACGGCATGGTCCTCGGCCTCGGGACGGGCTCGACGGCGCGCTACGTCCTCGAGGGCTTGGCGCGGCGCGTCGCGGACGAGGGCCTCCTCGTGAGCGGCGTGCCCACGTCCCTCGCGACCGCGGAGGCGGCCAAGTTCCTGCGGATCCCGCTGACCTCCCTGGAGGAGCATCCGGTCCTCGACCTGGCGATCGACGGCGCGGACGAGGTGGACCCGCGGCTGGACCTGATCAAGGGCATGGGCGGCGCCCTGTTCCGCGAGAAGATCGTGGCGGGCGCGGCGCGGAAGTTCATCGTCGTCGTCGATGGGTCGAAGCTCGTGCCCCGCCTCGGGACGAAGTCCCCCGTCCCTGTGGAGGTCCACCAGTTCGGGTGGCGGGCCACGCAGGCCCAGCTCGCGGCCCTCGGGGCGCGGGTCGAGCTCCGGAAGCGGGGCGGCGAGGTCTTCCACACGGACAACGACAACCACATCCTCGACGCGCGTTTCGGCCCCATCCGCTCGCCCGCGAAGCTCGCGGCCGCCCTGGACGCCATCCCCGGCGTCGTGGGCCACGGCCTGTTCTTGCAGATGACGGACCTCGTCCTTGCGGCCTCGGAGGAGGGCGTGCGCACCCTGCGTCCTAGGCGTAGGACTTGAGTCGCTTCCGGTTCGCCTCGATCCGCTCGAGCTTGGCCTGCTGCTCGCGGTCCAGGGACCCGAGGATCTCCGCCCAGGGGAGGCTCAGGCGGTACGCGTGGACGGGGCGGCCCTTGCCCTCCTTCTTGATGTCCCGCTTCTCCACCCACTTCCGCCGCCGGAGCTCCTGCATCGCGATGCTGACCTCCGGCTGCCGCAGCCCGGTGGCCTTCTCGATCTCCACGGAGGTCGTCTCGTCGCGCTTGGAGAGGAACACGAGGGTCTTCGCGACGTTCTTGGAGAGCCCGGTCTCGATGAGGAGCTCGACCAGCGTCTCATCGCGGCGGCTCAGGCGGACGTCGCGGGCCATTTCATCTCCTCTTCAATTATTAATTCGGCGATATATATTTGTTGCCCTCTCGCGTTGCGCGGACGGCACGTCGCCCGATTGTGACGTCCCTCGAACCGACCCGGGCCCCCGTCCGGGTGGCGACGCGGGCCGCCGGTCTGCCGCGGGCCGCGACGGAGGGGCGCGGGCCGCGCGCGGACGCCGCGGGAGCGGCGGACCTCGCAACCCTTTAATAGCAGTTCCTCTGTCTATCGCACCCCGGTCGCTCTCCATGAAGGTGCCCCAGGTCATCCGTGGCTACTGCCCCCACTGCAACAAGCACGTGGACCTCGAGGTCGAGCGCGTACGGAACCGGCCGCGCTCGGAGCTGCGCGCGGGGCAGCGGCGATTCCGCCGCGTGACCGCCGGCTACGGCGGCTTCCCGCGCCCGAAGCCCGAGGGCCGCGAGAAGCCCACGAAGAAGATCCATCTCCGCTACCGGTGCAAGGTGTGCAAGAAGGCCTACCAGCGGCGGGGCATCCGCGCCAAGAAGTTCGAGCTCATCGAGGTGCACAAGTGATCCCCAAGCCGGAGAGCCAGTTCCTCAGGGTCAAGTGCGAGGATTGCGGCAACGAGCAGATCGTCTTCGACCGCGCCGCGAGCGTGGTGCTCTGCCAGGTGTGCGGGGCGACCCTCGCGAAGCCGACCGGGGGCAAGGCCGCGATCCGAGGCGAGGTCCTGGGGGTCCTCGAGTAGATGGCGGGCCGCGGCTACGACTGGCCGGAAGAGGGCGAACTCGTCGTCTGCTCCGTGTCCAACGTCAAGAACTTCGGCGCCTTCGTCACCCTCGACGAGTACGAGGGCAAGGAGGGCTTCATCCACATCGCCGAGGTCTCCTCGGGCTGGATCAAGTACATCCGCGACTACGTCCGCGAGGGACAGAAGGTCGTCTGCAAGGTCCTCCGCGTGGACCAGGACAAGGGTCACATCGACCTCTCCCTGAAGGCGGTCAACGAGCACCAGCGCCGCGAGAAGATCCAGGAATGGAAGAACGAGCAGAAGGCGGAGAACCTGCTCGGGATCGTCGCGAAGCGCCTCGAGAAGACGCCGGAGGCGTGCTGGGACGAGTTCGGGTACGACCTCCTGGATTCCTTCGGCACCCTGTACCGCGCCTTCGAGGAGTGCGTCATGGACGAGCGCGCCCTCGAGGAGGAAGGCTTCAAGGGCGCCTGGCTCAAGGTCTTCGCGGAGGTGGCGCGGGAGAACATCGTGCCGCCCTACGTGACGATCGACGGCTACCTCGAGGCCACGGACTACGCGCCGGACGGCGCGGTCCACCTGAAGGACGCGCTCACCAAGGCCGCCAAGGACGACGGCACCATCACGGTCAAGGTCCAGTACATCGGCGCGCCGCGGTACCGCGTGGTCGTCCGCGCCCCGGACTACAAGACCGCGGAGGACGAGATGCAGAAGGCCGCCGGCCGCGTCGCGAAGGCCCTTGAGGCGAAGGGCGGCGAGTCCACGTTCCATCGGAAGGACTGAGGCGGAGCCATGCGGTCCCTCATGCACAAGTGCCGGGCGTGCGGGCGGTACACCCTGGCCGACGTCTGCCTGGCCTGCGGCGCC
>JAJYKG010000268.1 GCA_021788795.1 Thermoplasmata archaeon
TTCTGGATCTGCTGGATGTACTCCGGGAAGAGCTCCGTCGTGATCCCCATCATGGAGCCGGACTCGAGCTGCTTGATCACCTCGAGGGCGATGTCGCGGTTGTTGTGTCCCAGGAACAACGCGCCGAAGCCCATCATGAAGTCGAGGATCTTGTTGCCGTCCACGTCGTAGATGTAGCCCCCGTCCCCGTAGTCGGCGAAGAACGGGTGGGGCCGGAAGAACCGGATGTTGCTCTCCACGCCTCCCGGCGAGAGCTTCGCGGCACGCTTCCAGAGCTGGGCGCTCTTCTTGTGCCTCGTGATGTACTTCCGGCTGAACTTCTGGGACGGCAAGGGACCACCTCCCGGGCGAACGCCGCTCAGTCGACGACCGAACGCGGGATTTCGCGGGGTGTCGACGGCCGCCTTCGTTGGGCCGTGACTCCTCGCAGAACCCCACTCGCCTGGGCAGACACAGATGGGTTGGAAACTATGAATAGGTTTCGCACTTAGGCGGAGGTTCATATATCCAAAGTAAACGGGCCGAAAACTATATGTCAGAGCTAAACTGGTTGTCTGACGTTTGTCGGTCGGAAGACCCCTCCCCCGCCTTATAACGTTCATAAGGGGCACGTACAAAGAGGTTCACGGGAGCCCAGAAGGGCGGGTGGCTCCCCCCAGCATCGCTTCCGCTCGAGCGCACAGAAATGTGCATGACCCCCGGGTGTGTTCGGAGGCCCGGCAATGTCGCAAAAGATGCGTGGGGCAGGATTTGAACCTGCGAACCCCTACGGGACAGGATCCTGAGCCCTGCGCCTTTGACCAAGCTTGGCAACCCACGCACGTGCCGCTGGGTCGGCGAATCTGCGGCGTCGTAATAAAGTTGCGGTGGCCGTCCCCGCCGGCGTCCCGGCGATAACTCCATATTCGCGGAGCCCGCATGGGCGAGGCATGTTCCAGAAGCGGGAGGTTCATTTCGCCCCGAACGCGAAGCCGGCCGACCTGTGGCCGAAGGTCTGGGACTGGTGGGGCCGGCAAGGGTTCCAGCTCTCCCAGTCCGGGCCGTACTCGATGCACGGGACGTCGTTCTACAGCCGCATCGGCCTCCGGCGCGAGATGTGGGTCGTGCTGTCCGATGCCGCGAACGGGACCAACATCGACCTCTCGCTGAACGCGCAGATCACGGACGAGGGGCTCATCGCCGGCGCCGTTTCGGCCGTCCTCTTCTGGCCCGTGGCCGTGGTCGGCGGCGCCGTGTCCTACTCCGACTACGAGACGGACTCGACCAACCTGATGAGGGCGTTCTGGCAGTTCCTGAACGCCGTCTCCGCTCCTGCCGGCGCGCCGCATCCACCGGGCCCGGAGGTGCCCGTGCGCTGCGCGGGCTGCGGCGCCGGCTTGCTCCCGGACTGGAAGGTCTGCCCGTACTGCGGGTGGACGAAATCCGGGCCGACGTGAACGTCGCGCACCCTCACCGGGCGCGCTTCATGATCTTCATCCAGCCGCTGGACTCGTAGACCTGGAGGCGGCGCTTCGCGAGGGCGTCGCGGAACTCGTCCCAGGAGATGACCTCGAGCCGGTTGTTCCGTCCCTTCGTGAACTGGACGCCGTGCGTGCCCTTCACGCGGCCCGGCCTCAGCCCCTTCTTCTTCGCCTTCTCGATCGCGGACTCCACGCTGATGGGCTCCATGACCATGTGGATCCCTCTGGTTCCCGACGAGATCCTCTGGTGTCGTGCATTCCTCGATTCCTATATAATGGTATCACGATAAATTACACACGGAACGGGCCCGCGGGCTCGCGAAGGACTTTCTATCCCCGGTCCGCTATCCGGGCGGATGGCTCGCTTCGGCTCCTCCGGGATCCGGGGCCTCGCGAACGTCGAGGTCACCCCGGAACTCGCCCTCCGCGTCGGCAAGATCATCGGGGAGCTCTACAACTCCGTCGTTGTCGGCCGGGATCCGCGCACGACGGGCCCCATGCTCGCCTCCGCGTTCGTCGCGGGGGTCCTCGCCGCCGGCGGCGACGCGATCGAGGCGGGCCTCGTCTCCACGCCGACCCTCGCCCGGGGAGCGGGAGACTACGGGTGCGGCGCCATGATCACCGCGTCCCACAATCCCGCGCCCTACAACGGCATCAAGCTCTGGAACCCCGACGGCATGGCGTTCGACGAGCGCCAGCAGGAGGAGATCGAGGCCGCGCTCGATGCGGACCGGTACCGGGCGGCCGCGTGGGACGCCGTGGGCCGCCTCTCATCGCGGGAGGACCTCGTCGCGGAGCATATCGACTCCATCCTCTCCGAGATCGGCGAGGTGAAGCTGCGCGTGGTCGTCGACTGCGCCTGCGGCGCCACCACCACGATCACGCCGTTCCTGCTGCGGCAGATGGGCTGCGACGTCATTGGGATCAACGCCCAGCCCGACGGCCACTTCCCCGGACGGGAGCCCGAGCCCACGGAGGCCAACTTGGCCCTCCTGAAGGCCACCGTGCGGAGCGTCGGCGCGGACCTCGGCATCGCCCACGACGGCGACGGGGACCGCATGGTCGCGGTGGACCGCGACGGCGCGTTCGTCGGAGGCGACACGCTCCTCGCCCTCTTCGCGATGCGCGAGGTGCGGACCGGGCTCGTGGTCCCCGTGGACGCCTCCATGGTGCTCGAGGACCTCCTCCCGAAGGCCAAGGTGTACCGGACGCGCGTGGGCGATGTCTACGTGGCGAGCGAACTGAAGCGCCGCGGCGCGGACTTCGGCGGCGAGCCCTCCGGCACTTGGATCTTCCCGAAGATCAGTCTTTGCCCGGACGGCGTCTACGCGGCCGCGAGGCTCGTGAAGATGGCGTCGGAGGAGTCGCTGTCCGAGGCGGTCCGCGCGATCCCGCGGTACCCGACGATCCGCGGCGCGTTCGCCTACGACGCGCCGCGGCGCGCGGCGATCGAGGCCAAGCTGGACGCCGCCCTCCGCAGCCTGGGCGGCGACGTGAGCCGCGTGGACGGATGGCGCCTCCAGTGGGAAGACGGGTGGGCGCTCGTCCGCCTCTCCGGGACGGAGCCCAAGATCCGCGTCCTGGCGGAGTCCCGGGACGACGCCAGGGCAAAGGCGATATACGCCACGGTCCTATCGAGCGCGCAGGGCGCGGCCACATGAAGGCGGTCATTCTCGCGGCCGGCGAG
>JAJYKG010000269.1 GCA_021788795.1 Thermoplasmata archaeon
CCCACGGTCACGGACGCGGACCTGGTCGCGGGGTCGCTCGGCCCCTCGCTGCTCGGCGGGAGGCTTCCCTTGGACGCGAGCCTCGCGCGCCAAGGCCTGGAGGGGCTCGCGAAGGACCTTCGCCTCCCCCTGGACGAGGCCGTTCTGGGCGTCCAGCGCGTCGTTCGCGCGACGATGACGAAGGCCATGCGTCTCGTCCTGGCGAAGCGCGGCTTGGACCCGCGGGCCTTCTCGCTCCTCGCCTTCGGGGGCGCGGGCGCGATGCACGCCTGCGCCCTCGCCCGCGAGATGGGCGTGCCCCGCGTCCTCGTGCCGTTCCTGCCGGGCGCGTTCTCCGCCTACGGCATCCTGATCTCCGACGTGCGGCTCGAGTACAGCCGGAGCGTGGTCCGTCCGCTGGACCGCGCAAGCCGCACCCTCGCCCACGCCGTCGCGGAGTTCACCGAGCGGGCCCGCGAGGATCTGGCGTCCCAGGGCCACGACCCGGAGCGGGCCCTGATCGAGCCGAGCGTGGATCTGCGCTTCCGGGGCCAGAGCTACGAGATCAACGTCCCCCTGAGGGGGGACCTGGCCGCCGCGTTCCGCCGCGCCCACCGCCGGCGGTACGGCTACGCTTCGGTCCGGGAGCCCATCGAGGCCGTCACGGTCCGGCTGGTCGCCCGCATGCCGCGGCGCGCGCACGTGCCGAGCCCGCCGCAGGACGTCACCCCGCGGGCGGACACGCGGGCCGTCCTCTTCGAGGACGGCTGGGAGGAGGCGCACGTGCTTCCGCGGTCCACGCTGCCCGTGGGCTTCGAGGCCGCGGGGCCGCTGGTCGTCGAGGAGGCCCACGCGACGACGGTGGTGCCTCCGGGGGCGACCCTCCATGTGGACCGCCTCGGCCTCCTGGACATCGAGGTGGGCCCGTGAACCCGGTCGATCTCGAGATCCTCCGCACGGCCTTCGCCTTCGTCCCCGAGGAGATGGGCATCGCTCTCCGCCGCACCGCGTACTCGCCGAACATCAAGGAACGGATGGACGCGAGCTGCGCACTCTTCGACGCGGAGGGCCGCATGGTCGCGCAGGCGGAGCACATCCCCGTCCACCTGGGCTCCATGCCCCTCTCGGTCCAGGAGGTCCTCCGGGACTTCCCCGGAACGCTCCGCGAGGGGGACCAGGTCATCCTCAACGACCCGTACCGGGGCGGCACGCACCTCCCGGACATCACGCTGGTCCGCCCGGTGTTCCACCGCGGCAGCCTCCTGGGTTTCGCGGTGAACCGCGCGCACCACGCGGACGTCGGCGGCGGGGCGCCCGGCTCGATGCCCGCCACGGCGACGCGCCTCGAGGAGGAGGGCGTGGTCCTGGAGCCGCAGAAGTTCCTCGACCGCGGACGCGAGCGCAGGGAGGTGATCGACCTCGTGCGGAAGGGGATGCGCGGGCCCGCGGAGCGCCTCGGGGACCTCCGCGCCCAGGTGGCGGCGAACGAGCTCGGCGCGCGGCGTCTGGCAGAGCTCGCGGACCGCCACGGCGTCACGCGGCTCCGTGCGTTCGCACAGGAGGTCATGGACTACAGCGAGCGCCGCGTCCGGGCCGCGATCCGTCCGTTGCCGCGGGGCACGTGGTCCGCGGAGGACGTGCTCGAGGGGGCGGGCGAGGACGAGGGCCGCGACCTCCGTGTCCGCGCCGAGGTCACGATCGGCGGCTCGGGCCTCGCCGTGGACTTCGCGGGGACGGACCGGCAGGTCCGCGGGAACCTCAATGCCCCGTTCGCGGTCACCCTGAGTGCCGCGTACTACGTCCTGCGGTGCCTCACGGACCCCGCCGCGCCCTCGAACGAGGGCGCGTACCGTGCCCTCCAGGTGAGGGCGCCCGAGGGCAGCCTCGTGCGCGCCCGGTCCCCCGCCGCGGTCGCCGCGGGGAACGTGGAGACTTCCCAGCGGATTGTCGACGTGCTCTTCCTCGCCCTCTCCGAGCCGCTCGCGGACCGGGTGCCCGCTCAGAGCCAGGGGACCATGAACAACGTGACCGTCGGCGCGGTCCGCGGGAAGGGCTTCTCCTACTACGAGACGATCGCGGGCGGCGAGGGCGCGCTCCCCTACCGCGACGGCATGGACGGCGTCCACACGCACATGACGAACACGAAGAACACGCCCGTGGAGGCCCTCGAGCTCGCCTACCCGCTCCGGGTCGAGGAGTACCGCCTCCTGCGTGCGACGGGCGGGCGCGGCGGGCACCGCGGGGGCGACGGCGTGCGGCGTTCCCTGCGCATCCTCGCCCCCTCCGCCGTCGTGTCCGTGGTCTCCGACCGCCGCCGCCACGGGCCGCGAGGTTTGGCGGGAGGCGGGGACGGACGGCCCGGGAGGAACCGCCTGGTCCGCGGATCCCGGCCGAGGGACCTCGGGGGCAAGGCGATCCTCGAGGTGCGCCGCGGCGACCTCCTCGTTGTCGAGACGCCCGGGGGCGGCGGCTGGGGGCCGCCCCCGGAGCCGCGCTAACGGTACGCTACGTGCACCGCGGACGTTGACCCGGTCAGCCGCCGTCGCTCGGCCGTGGAGCCGTTGGCCTTCAGCGTGGCCTTCGGGTGCGTCGTCCTCCTCGGGCTCGGGACCGGGGCGGCGACGGGGCTCGCCCCCGGCCTCCACGTGAACAACGTGGCCGCCGTCGTCCTGGCCACCCGGGCCACGTGGGTAGCGCTGCTCCTCGGCCCTTGGTCTGCGGCGGATCCGGCCACGCTTGGTCTGCTGCTCTCCTGCTATCTCCTCGCCACCGCGGTCAGCCACGGGATCTTCGACTTCGTCCCCTCCGTCTTCCTGGGCGCGCCGACCGAGGAGATGGCCCTCTCGATCCTCCCAGGGCACCGGATGCTCCTCCAGGGCGAGGGACCGCGTGCGGTCGCGCTCGCCGCCCGCGGGGCCGTCCTCGGGACCGCGATGGCCGCAGCCGTCCTGCTGCCCCTCCGCTGGCTGCTCGGGGAACCGGTCGGCCTCGCGGATGCCTTTCGCCCCTGGTGCTGGCTCTTCCTCGTGGCCATGCTGGGGGCGATGCTCGCCATGGAGATCCGCGGCCGGAGGCGCCGCCTGCGGCGGCTGCTCCGAGGGGCCTGGGTCCAGCTGCTCGCGGGCCTTCTCGGCCTCGGCGTCCTGCGCGGCGCCACGGGCCTA
>JAJYKG010000270.1:0-2252 GCA_021788795.1 Thermoplasmata archaeon
CCGGGGATCCATCTCCAGC
Organism: Thermoplasmata archaeon; assembly: GCA_021788795.1. GTDB lineage: Archaea > Thermoplasmatota > Thermoplasmata > RBG-16-68-12 > RBG-16-68-12 > RBG-16-68-12. The sequence goes on from JAJYKG010000270.1 coordinate 20, forward strand.
TGACCACCGCCACCGACTTCGACGTCATCCTCTCGACGATCGGCATCGCCCTCCTCCTCGCGCTGACGTTCGTGTATGCGGGGATGTACTCGGAGACGAAGGCGAGCTTCGCCCTCGGGCTGGTCGTCGTCCTCTTGGCCCTCCTCCTGGAGTCCGTCCTCTCCTCGCCCCTCGTCTACGGCGCCTTCGGGGAGCCGACCGGGACGCTGGGGACGTTCCTCGCCTTCGCCGACGTGTTCAAGATCGTCGCCTTCACCGTGCTCCTGTACCTGAGCCTCGAATAGACGAGGCCCGAACCTGTTCGGCGGATCGTACTTCAACGCGGCCTTCCCTGGTATCGCCGAGGAAGTCCGAAGGCGGTGGTTCCGATGTCCAACCCGATTCGCTCACGAAGCCTGGACGGCCACGAGGCATGCAGGATCCTGATGGACCTGGACGAGCGGGACCCGTTCCGGTTCGGGGAGGCGGTCGTCTTCTACCGGATCGCTCCCGGCCCGGAAGGCTTGCGTCTCATCCGCGGCGATGAGATCGTCGCGCTTGCGAACCCCTGGTTCCTGGTGGGCGGGAGGCGGCTCCGGTACCGCGGTATCGAGAGGATCGAGCTCGGGGGTCATATGCTCTTCGAGAGCCCGTCCGCGGACCGCTGGGGCTTCGCGTACCTGAAGGCGTTCGTCCCCCCGGGGCACGGGATTGCGGCCGACTCCTACATGAACGCGCCGTGACGGCCGCTCCTCCGGTTTCGGGTCCCCTAACCTGTTCGGCCCAATCTTCATCCCGGCGAGCGGCCCAGGGGGATCCATGTTCGCACCGCAGGAAGGGGAGCAGATCATCGACGTGAGGGTCCTGAGCCCTCCGGCCAGGCACGCACGGATCCTCGAGATCTTCAGCGAGATGCCGCCCGGCCAGGCGCTCCTCGTGGTCAACGACCACGAGCCCGTGCACCTGGTGCAGTTCATGAAGCACGAGCGGTCCGATTTCGACTCCGGCTCGTACAAGGCATACGAACGGAGCCCGGGCGAGTGGGTGGGCGTGTTCAAGAAGAGGGCCACCGGTCCGAACGGGTCGGCATCGGCGGTGGTCGTCACGAGCTTCGAGAAGGAACGCGCCTTCGACGATCACGCCTTCTCGCCCGTGCCCGTCTACACGGGGGACGGCTATCGGGTCATCCTGGCGTACCTGAAGGCGGGCCAGTACATCCCCGTCCACAGCCCCAAGACCGACCTCGTCCTCCTCGTGCACTCGGGCGAGGGCGAGGTCGTCGCGGGAGAGCGGCGGCTCGATGTGAAGCCGGGCGACGTGGTCATCGTGCCGCGAGGCGAGAAGCGAGGCGTGAAGGCCCGGACCGCCATGGAGGTTCTGCATCTCGTGTCGCCGCCCCCGACGGACGCGGACCATGAGGAAGTGGCCCGGAAGCTCCAGACGGGCGTCTTCGCCTGAGACCGCCGGCGCCTATCGCCACGCGACCTTCCACACGCGCCACAGCGCCGCGGGCTCGGTCAGCGGGTCACCGTGGACGAGGAAGAAGTCCGCCGGGCCGCCCTCGACGATGCGCCCCGCCTCGGGCTCCCCCAGGAGTTCCCCTCCCCGCGTCGTGGCGGAAGCGAGGGCCTCCCACGGCTTCAGTCCCGCCTCGACCAGGGACTCGACCTCCCAGGCGAGCTGGTTCGCCCGGAGCGATCCGCCGCCGAAGTCCGTCCCGGTGGCGATCCGCACGCCCGCCCGGTGCGCGAGGCGGACGCTCTCCAGCGCCCGCTCCCGCCGCGTCACCAGGCGCTCCTTGCCTTCGTCGTCCGCGAACCGCGGCAGCGTCGTGGTCTGGGAGAAGGTCGCCCAGGACCGGAAGACGGCCAGTGTGGAGACAAGGAACGTGCCCTGTCGCGCCATCTGCGCGGTCAGGTCCGCGTCGAGCTCGAAGCCGTGCTCCAAGGAGTCCACGCCGGCGTCGACGCCCACGCGCGCCCCTGCGAGGAGTCCGGAGTGCGCGGTGACCTTCGCGCCGCGGGCATGGACCATCTCCACGACGGCACGCACGTCCTTCGCAGGCCAGGGCGCCTCCTCCTTCTTCGGACCGTCCAGGTAGAGCTTGAGGAAGTCCGCCCCGTCGTCCAGCTGCGCCTTCGCCGCGGCGAGCACCGCCGTGCCGTCGTCCGCCTCGACCATCATCCACGCCGGCGGCACGGTCTGCTGCGATTCGAGCATGCGCGCGGCGATCGTGCGCCGCGTCGGCAAGCGC
>JAJYKG010000270.1:2262-3132 GCA_021788795.1 Thermoplasmata archaeon
GTGGGCGATCCACGTCCCGGCGACGCGGAGGTGCGGCCGCGTGGGATCCGTGCGCCAACGCTCCCGCACGCGGAGGGCGAGCGCCCGCTTGCGGCCGTCCGAGGGGTCGGGCGCGGCCGGCGAGCCGACGTCCCTCGCCCACCGCACGCCCGCCTGGCCGAGGAGGTCGCCGTTGTGTTCCGCCACCTCGAGGAGTTCCTCGGGCGGATCGGCCCCGCGGTCGATCCAGTGCGAGCCTCCGGGCAGGGTGACGTGGCTGTGGGAGTCGACCATCCCTGGGACGATCGTCGAGCCGCCGGCATCGACGACGCGGACGTCCGCGGGCAGCGTCCCCTCGTCGGAGGTGGGGCGCACCCAGACCACGCGACCGCGGTCCACGAGCACGCTGAGGTCCTTGCGCAGGGCCGGGCCGCTCCCGTCCGCGAGGGCCGCGTCGCGGTAGAGCCTGGGTCGGGCAGACGCCATGGCCTCCCGCATGCGCGGAGCCGCTTAAGAGGCTCCCGGGCGCCGCGGACGCATGCGGCCGCACCAAACATGCTTGAAGGTGGACCGCCCTGAGCCGGACGGTCGACGGGGCCGAACGGGAGGCACCGACAGCATGGAAGAGAGCGCGGGGCAGAGCAACGACGAGTGGTTCGCGGCGCACGTCATGGAGCTGGTGGAGAAGTACCCGAACCAGTGGGTCGCGATCTCGGGCGGCAGCGTGATCTGCTCGTCCGCCTCGAAGTGGGGCGCCAAGTCCGCGGCCAAGAGGGCCTCCGGCGGCCAGGACTTCTCCCTGTACTTCGTCGAGCCCAGCATGTTGCAGATGGGGTCCGCCCGAGCGAAACCCTCACCGCAAGAGCCGACGAAGTAGGCGCAGGGCGCCCT
>JAJYKG010000271.1 GCA_021788795.1 Thermoplasmata archaeon
GTCGTCGCCGGTCTGCTCATCGGCACCGCGATCATCAGCTCGTCCTACGTCATCCAGTCGACCTTCAACTTCACGATCAAGAGCACGGTGTTCCACCAGCTCGACTACATCGACGAGACGATCACGGCGCCCAACGCCGCCGCGACGCGCTCGCCCTTCCCCCTCTCCGTGTTCCAGGGCTTGCAGGATAATTGGACGAGTCACGCGATGCCCGCGGTGGCCGCCCTCGCGCCGCGGTACGTCCTGGGCGCGGCGAGCATGGACGTGAACACCCAGCTCATCGAGCCCACGGGGACGCTCATCGGCTTCAACGCGACGTACGACCTCGGGACGTTCGTCTACGCGAACGGCACGCGGTGGAACGGCGCCGGGCTCGCGCAGGGCGAGGTCATCGTGAACCAAGCCTACGTGAACGACACGGAGGCGAACGTCGGGGACACCCTCCAGATGTTCCCCACGGGCGCGATCCGCCCGTTGTTCCTCAAGGTCGCGGCCGTCGTCCTGGACGAGGGCCGGGGCGCCTACAACGGCAACCCGGACATGTTCGCGCCGCTGGAGACGGTCCAGGCCGCCTTCGCCCTGCCGTTCCAGCCCGTCCCGCAGCGCATCAACGAGATCATCGTGGCCAACGTCGGCGGCCCGACCGCGGGCTACCTCCACACGAGCGCGGTCGACGCGCAGCTGACGGCCCACCTGCCCTCGGGCCTCGGGCTCACGGTCAACAACGTCAAGCAGGACGCGGTCACCCAGGCGACGCAGAACGTGAACATGCTCAGCCAGATCTTCCTCCTCCTCGGCTCGTTCACGATCATCGCGGGCGTCCTGCTGATCATCAACATCTTCGTCATGCTCGCGGAGGAACGGAAGGGCGAGATGGGCGTGGAGCGCGCCCTCGGCATGCGCCGCAGCAACCTCGTGCAGAGCTTCGTCGCGGAGGGCCTGGCGTACGCCCTCCTGTCCGCGGCGGTCGGCACGCTCGCGGGCCTCCTCGTGGCCGGCGTCATCCTCTGGGCCTTCGCCCTCATCTTCCCCGCACGGCTCTTCGGCGGCGTCTCGTTCGTGCTCACGTGGACGTCCCTGGACCTCATCCGCGGCTTCGCGATCGGCTTCCTCATCACGATGGGCACGATCCTCCTGGCGTCCTGGAGGGTGTCCAAGCTCAACATCGTCCGCGCGATCCGGGACATCCCCGAGCCCGTGGAGAACCGCTCGACGAAGTGGCAGCTCGCGCTCGGCGGGCTCCTGACGGGCCTGGGCGCGCTCCTGACCGTGGCCGCGGTCCTTCGGAGCGATGTCCTCTTCCAAGACCTGGGGCCCTCCAGCCTCGCGCTCGGCCTTGCGATTCTCCTCCGGAATGTGGTCACCCCGCGGGTGGCGTTCAGCGCCGCAGGCGCCTTCATGCTGGTCTGGCTGCTCCTGCCCGACAAGCCGATCACGAGCTCGGACACGAACATCGACGTCTTTGTCGCGGTGGGCCTTCTCGCGGTCTTCGGTGCCCTCCTCCTGGTCATGTTCAACAGCGAGCTGCTGGTCTGGGTCGCCACCCGGATCGGGCGCAAGCGGACTTGGCGCCCCGTGATCCGCACCGCGGTCGCGTACCCGATGAACAAGAAGTTCCGGACGGGCACCACCCTGGCCACGATCGCCCTCATCATGTTCACGATCGCGACGATGTCCGGGATCCAGGGCATCATCGGGTCGAGCATCACGACGACCGTGGTGCGGCAGAGTGGCGGGTTCGACCTCATCGGGCAGACCCGCACGCCCATCGCCAACGCGACGCAGCTGGTGGCAGCCAACTCCACCCTGTCCTCGAACATCAGCGAGATCTGGGGGCTCTCCGCCGCGAGGACGCAGGTCACGTTCAACGCAAGCATGTCGGGCGACCTGCACAACACGACCCTGTTAGGCGTCCCGCAGGACTGGGTGAACGCCTCCATCCCGCTCGAGTTCCAGTACCTGGACCCGAACTACTCGACGCCGCAGGCGGCGTGGCGGGCCCTCGAGTCCGATCCCCACCTGGCAATCGCGGACGGCAGCGTCGTGCCCGGCGGCATCGGCGCGGGCTTCGGCGGCGGGGGCTTCTTCACCTTCACGGCGAAGGTCGGCGACACCCTGTTCTACGGGAACCAGACGACCCAGGTGGGCTCCCTGCACCTCATCGGCATCCTCTACGAGCAGTTCGTGCCCGGGCTCTTCGTCGGCTGGAACGCGGTCAAGTCCTCGTACCACGTGGACGCGGCGAGCGTCTTCTACGTCAAGGTGAAGCCGGGCGCGGACGCCACCGGGGTGGCCCACGACCTGGACCGCGCGTTCCTCCCGTACGGCATGGTGGCCCTGGACATCAACAACTTCGTGAGCCAGATCACGGACATCATCACGGGCGTGTTCAACCTGCTGGAGGCGTACCTCGCCCTCGGCTTGATCGTAGGGATTGCGGGGCTGGGCGTCATCACGATGCGGAACGTCGTGGAGCGGCGCACGGAGACGGGCGCGCTGCGGGCGCTCGGGTTCCGGAAGTCCATGATCCTCGCCTCGTACCTCCTCGAGCTCATGTTCATCGCGGTCACGGGGATCGCGATCGGGGACGCCCTGGGGGTCGCGCTGTCGTACGACCTGTTCCTGAAGTTCTTCGCGGACGTCGGGTACTTCTCGATCCCCTGGGACCGGCTCGTCCTGCTGAGCTCGATCGCGTTCGTCGGGGCCGTGGTGGCCACCGCGAGCCCGGCCATCCGCGCGGCCCGCATGCCTCCCGCGGAGGCCCTGCGCAGCTACGAGTGAGGGCCGCAGGTTTCGCGTATTTGCGTGAAACTCCGAACCGCGGACCGACGCGGCTTCTGGCCGTTTCGTGTTTTTGCGTGAAACCGGGCGCGGTTCAGTACACGGCTTCCTTCTGGCGCCGCTCGAGGGTGAGCTCGCGGAAGTGCTCCGGCTTGCGGTCGAACGCGAGCTGGCACTCCTCCGAGCAGAAGTAGTAGGGCGTGCCCTTGTACCAGATCATCCAGTACGCGTTGTGCGGGTTCACCGGCTTCTCGCACACGGGGTCGACCGCCATGGGCCCTCGTTCCTCGTCCTGGCCGAAGACACGGCTCGATATGAAGCCTTCGCCCCCGGCGTCCGCCTCCGCG
>JAJYKG010000019.1 GCA_021788795.1 Thermoplasmata archaeon
GCCGTGCTGGAGGACAGCACGCCAGCGTGCGTGGGGAATGCGATCGGCTGCACTCCTAAGAAAGAACCGGGTCTCAAAGGACCGGGGGGAATGTGCCCGCGCTCGGTGTGCCGAAAGGTCCTCTATTCGGACTGCGTGTCGTCTCTGCGGATGTCTCTCCATGAAAACGGCAGTACGAAGAGGGTATCTGGCGCGCATGGTGTCCCCCTCCCCCGGGAAGCGGACGAGACCCTCGTTCACCCGTTGCCAATCTCTCTCATACGCCTGCACGTATGCCAGCCCATCCCTTGGCATGCCAGGTTCCTTCTGACAAGGGCCGCGGTGTGCCGAGGGACCTCTTAGGAATTAGGGAATGCAGCACCGCCACGCGAATCTTTTTCGGCCGTTCGGCGTTCCCTTGTCCGATTCCCATGGCCGGAGGAGACGTCGTCATCGAGACGCTGGACTCGAAGGTGCTCAAGGGCAACGCGCTGGGCGACCCGACGCGGCGGGACGTGGCCGTCTACCTGCCGCCGGGCTACGACCCGCACAAGCGCTACCCCGCGGCGTATGCGATCGTCGGCTACACGGGCACGGGCCGGTCCCTCCTGAACATCGATCCCCTTTCGGAGGACCTTAAGTCGAGGCTGGACCGCCTCATCCGCACGGGGAAGATGGGGCCCATGATCGTCCCCATGCCGGACTGCTTCACGAAGGTGGGCGGCAACCAGTACATCAACTCGTCCGCCACGGGCCCGTACGACGACTACCTGCGGAAGGAGGTCGTGCCCTTCGTCGAGCGCAAGTACCGCGTCGGGCGCCGCGGCATCTGGGGCAAGTCCTCCGGCGGCTACGGCTCCATCGTCCAGGGCATGCTCCACCCGGAGACGTGGTCGGCCCTGGCGGACCACTCGGGCGACTCGATCTTCGAGCTGTGCTACATCCAGGACTTCCCCAAGGCGCTCGCGGCGTTCCGCGAGCACGGCGGTCCGGCGAAGTGGCTGCGGTGGTTCTGGCGCCAGCCGAACCACCACAAAGCCGAGTTCGCCGCCGTCCTGAACACGGTGGGCATGGCCGCGCACTACTCCCCGAACCCGAGGAGCCGCGAGCTCGGCACGGACTTCCCCTTCGACCTGGAGACGGGCGAATGGCGGCCCGAGGTCTGGGAGCGCTGGCGGGCGTGGGACCCCGTCGTCATGGTGGACCGCCTCTACCGCAACCTGCGCCGCATGCGGCTCGTGTACATCGACTGCGGCACGCAGGACCAGTTCAACTTGATCTGGGGCGCGCGGGCGCTGCACCGCAAGCTCACGGAGCACGGCGTGAAGCACGTGTACCAGGAGTTCGACGACACCCATACCGCCGTCACGTACCGGTACGACGTGTCCCTGCCGCTGCTCTGGCGCGCCCTGCACTAGCCGTCAGCGCACGAAGGCCTCGGTGGGGTGGCTGGCCTCCCGAATCACCTGCTTCACGAGCGCACGCACACGGCCGACGATGCCGCGGTACATCGCGGCCACGGTCGGGCTCAGCCCCTTCTCGGGCCACTCCTCGGAGCCCACGCAGACGTTCACGACCTCGATCCGCGGCAGGGTGTGCCCCATGAGCCGCGCGTAGGCGACCTCCTTCGCGAACGCCTCCGAGTGCGCGGGTACGGTCCCCCAGCCGTTCTCCAGGGAGTACGGGCTGCCGAGGGAGACGTGCCCGATGTTGCCGCAGTAGGACAGGGACTTGAGGACGATGATGAGGTTGTAGTCGTGGAGGAGTTCGGCGAAGCCCGCGAAGTCCGAGGCGGGCCGCACGTCCGCGTCGTCGAAGGAGGCGAACAGGGAGCGGGCGAGGCGGGCCCCGATCCCCTCGTTGCCCTGGGTGGGGTCGCCGAGCCCCAAGATGAGGACGCGGAGGTCCCGCTGCACGAGCATCAGGGCCTCCTGGGGGCCCCGGACGCACGGGCCGGGGGACCGGACGCGGTCCGTCCCGGCAAGGCTCCCTCCGGCGTGAACGCAGGCGAAACCATCGACCTAGACCGCACGAGGGCGGTTCCCTTGGCTACGCGACCTCCTTCACCGATAACGGGTGCATCGTCAACGCGACCGGCATGGATCCTCCGTGAGCTTGAGACCACCGGCGGGCGGCCCGGAGCCGCATGGCTCATCCCGGGCGGGCGGCCCGGACCCGGAGCCAGGTGACCGCCGCACGCAGGTCGGGGAATCCGGCGGCCGCCAGGAGCACGACGGCTCCGAGGGCGATGGCCGCCGCGCCCGCGGCCTGCTCGGCGACGAGCGGGCTGCGTGCGGAGAGGACTCCGAGGAGCCACGTGACGGGGAACGCGAGCACGAGCAGGGACGTCGCGACGGAGAGGTCGACCGTCTTCAGGCCTGCGTACCACGTGGCGACGAAGCCGAACAGGAGGAGGGCACTGAGGAAGAGGGCCATCCAGTCCGCGCCGCCGAACCCGGCGACCGAGGCGACCTGGCCGCTGAGGCCCAGGTAGGCCAGCAGGAAGACGGCCCCGAACCCGACGCGGCCCAGGGCAACCGTCGGGGACGGGAGGGTGCGGAGCGCGCGCTTCGACAGGGTGTACTCGCCCGCCCACATCGCCGTCGCCAGGAGGACGAACGCGGTCCCGTCCGTCCACACGGGCCCGGTCAGGCTGACCAGAAGGACGCTCCCTCCCAGGAGGAGGGCCGCGGCGAGCGTGAAGCCGCGCGGGAGCCGCTCTCGCAGAACGAGGAGGGCGAGGACGGTCGCGACCAGGAAGAGGCTGCGGTACCCGAGGCTCGCGGCCGCCGCTCCGCCTTGGGCCGCGGCCATCTGGAACCCGTGGAAGTACAGCAGGAACGGCACGGCGCCGCCCACGAGCCCGATCGTCGCGAGGCGGGTCCAGTCCGCGGCCGTGAGCCGGCTCCGGCCGCCGCGGCTCAGGAGCAGCGCGGGCGGGACGAGCAGGAGGGCCACGACCGCATTCCGCATCGTGATCCAGGCGTCCACGTTCGTCCCCTGGACGGCCTTGAAGTTCACGAAGTTCGAGACCCCGCTGATCAGCACGGTCACGAGGACCAGGGCGAGCCCCGGTCCCCAGTTCCTCCTCGCATCCCGGGACGCTTGGCTGGACATCTCCCTCACCTTTCGGAATCGCGCGGGGGCCGTCCCGAGGCCCGGGACGCCGCCGGCCGCGCGTCGGCGGAAGTTAGGACCGCGGGCCGCCGGAACCCGGTCGCGGACCCGGGGAGGCATGATGAGGCCAATTACCTCCCTCCGGGATCCGGACCGCTTGCGCCCGAGCGCCCGCGATCCTGAAGTTGCACGTCGGTCAGCGCGATGCCCGCGCCCTCCGTGACGAGGAGCGGGGCGCCGCAGGAAGGGCAGAGGAGCACGGCGGGCGGCTCGCACAGCCCCTCGCCGAGGTCCGCGCCCGAGCCCTCGAAGCCGCAGACCTCGCAGCGCGCGCGGCCCGGGACCTGCGTGACCTCGAGCCGCGACCCCTCGAGCGCGGTCCCGCGCGTCAGGACCTCGTAGGCCATCTCCATGGACTCCTGCGAGGCCACCAGGAACTCCCCCACCTCGATCCGGACGCACGCGACCCGGCGGTCCCCGTCCTTCGGGGAGCGCTGGAGGACCAGGCTGACCACGTCCTGGACGAGGCCGTACTCATGCACGGGCCGCCACCTCCGCGGTCCACGGGGCGCGGAACGCGTAGCCCCACTCCTCCGCCGCACGGGCGACCTCGTCGGCGACCCGCGGGAGGGAGGCCATCACGGCCGCGCTCGGCGCGGACCCGATCTCCTGGGCCACGTCGATCTCGACCCCGAAGATCCGGAGGCGCTGCGGCACGTTCAGCCCGGAGGCCCGCGCGAGGGCCAGGGCCTCCGGCAGCCCGACGTAGTGGACGGAAGGCACGGAGACCTCGTGGAGCTCCGCGCCCCGGAGCTCGCGGACCGTCCCCGGGTGGTCCCCGAGGACCGAATCGATGACGATCGCGTCCTCGAACCCCTGGAGCGACTCGAGCAGGTAGAGCCCCGCCTGGACCGACGTCTGGATGGACATCCCCGGCCCCTCCTGTCCGCGGAGGGCCTCGGCGGCCAGCAGCCCGATGCCGTCGTCGCCGAGGAGGTCGTTGCCCAGGCCGAGGATCACGAGGGCCATGATCAGCCGTCCCGCCGGATCTCCTGGACGACCTTGCCCTCGGCGTCGTGGACCTCGAGGAGGAGCGGCATGTGGCCCGGCAGGGAGTGGGTCGCGCAGGCGTGGCAGGGGTCGTACGCGCGGAAGGCCATCTCGATCTGGTTCAGGATGCCGTCGTCGACGACGCCCTTGTGGATGGCGCCGTGGGCCGCCTTGTCCACGGACATCGCGATCCGCGCGGCGTTGTGCTGGGTGGCCACGAGGAGGTTCGCGGAGGTCAGGATGCCGCGCTCGTCGCTCGTGTAGTGGTGGATGAGGACCCCGCGGGGCGCCTCCACGGCCGCGATCCCCTCCTTGGGGATGGCGGTGGGGATCGTGCGGATGTTCGGGTCCGTGAGGACCGGGTCGTACGCCAACTCCCGGAGCCGCTCCGCCGCGTAGACGATCTCGATCACGCGGGCCCAGTGGTTCGCGAGGGTGTGGTGCACGGGCCGCCCGCCGAGGGTGGTGAAGAACTTCTCGTAGAGCTCCGCGGCCCGCGGCGTCGCCATGCCATCCTCCGCGTTCAGGCGCGCGAGGGGCGCGACGCTGTAGATGCCGCTCGCCTCGCCGTCCACGAAGCCCTTCCAGCCGTACTTCTTCAGGTAGGGGAACTTGACGTAGGTCCAGGGTTCCGCGTGCTCGGCGATGTGCTGCAAGTAGTCTCGCGGTGGGAACTTGACGACCTCGGTGCCCGTCGGGCTCACGACCCGGAGCTGGCCGTCGTAGAAGTTCCCGTGGTTCTTGGGGTCCACGAGGCCCATGTAGTACGTGCGGTGCGTGTACGCGTCCGAGGTGATCACCTTCACGTACGCCGGGTTCGCGAGGACGACGTCCTCGAGGAGCTTCTCGCAGAAGAGGGCGAAGTCCATGCCGCGGTCCGCGATCTCCTTGAAACGCGCTTGCATCTCGGGCGTCACGGGCTTCGAGACGCCGCCGGGGAGGCCGAAGACGGGGTGGATGACCTTGCCACCGACCTCCGTGATGATCGAGCGCAGGTCCTTTCGCATCGCGATGACGCGTTTGCCGATCTCCAGGCCCGCCTTCTGGATCACGCCCAGGATGTTCCGCTCCGCCTTCGGCGCCGTCGGCCCGACGACGAAGTCGGGGCCGCCGAGGAAGAAGAGGTGGAGGGCGTGGTCCTCCATCATGAAGACGTTGTAGACCATCTCGCGGATCTTCTTCGCCGCCTCGGGCGGGTCGACCTTGTAGAGGTCGTCCAGGGCCTTCGTGGCAGCCGTGTGGTGCGCCGTCGGGCAGACGCCGCAGATGCGCGAGGTGATCTGAGGCGCGTCCTCCGCACGCCGGCCGACGAGGAAGTTCTCGAAGCCGCGGAGCTCGGGGATCTGGAAGTAGGCGCGTTGCACCTCCCCGGCGTTGTCGAGGAAGATCGAGATCTTCCCGTGTCCTTCCAAGCGCGTGATCGGGTTCACGACGATGGGTTCGGTCATGTCACTTCCTCCGGGGCATCTTCTTGCGCCCCAGCTTCGACGTCGGCAGGGAGTAGCGGTAGAAGATCCCCGTCGGGTCCGCGACCTTCGCGAGCACCTCTTGGGCCCGGGCGGGATCCTCGAGGTCGACGATCGAGGCGACGAAGGAGAGGGCCTTGCCGCCGTAGTCGGGCGACTCCTGCACGGGGCCGAAGCAGCCCGTGCACGGCATCCCTCCGTTGATGCAGAGGGCCTCGCACCCGCTGCGGGTCACCGGTCCCATGCAGAGGACGCCCTGAGCCAGGTAGCACTTCTTCAGGTCCAGCTGGACCTCCGTGACGCGCTTGATGTCCTGGATGAGCAGCTTGTCCGGCTTCGTCTCGTTCAGGTCGCACTCGCTGCAGAGGGCCTTCGTCCCCGCGAGGACAGCCCCCTTCGGCGGGAGCTTCCCGGTCAGGATGGCCTGGACCGCGTTCGCGATGAGCTTCGGCGTGGGCGGGCAGCCGGGCAGGTAGTAGTCCACGTCGATGACCTGGTTCAGGCTCTTCACCGTGTCCCAGAACTCGGGGAGCTCGAGCTCGCCCTCGGGCACCTGGATCTTCGTCATGGGCCGCGTCGTGGCCCCGGGCTCCATGGAAGGCGCCTTGGAGTAGGACCAGTCGAAGATGGACGCCTTGTCCCAGAGGTTCGCGAGCCCGGGGATGCCGCCCAGGTGGGAGCAGCTGCCGAAGGCCACGACGAGCTGCGACTTCCGCCGCAGGAGCTCGACCATCTCCTTCTGTTCGGAGAGGCGGACGGCGCCGTTGATGAAGCTCACGGCGATGGCCTTGTCCGGGAGGGCCTCGACGTCGCTCACCTTGAAGTCGAGCGCCACGGGCCAGAAGACGATGTCCACGGCCGCGACGACGTCGAGGATCGCCTCCGCGAGGTCGACGACGGCCTCCTCGCAGCCGCCGCAACTCGCGCACCAGTAGAGGGCGACCTTGGGCTTCTCGGCCATGTCACACCCCCTTCCAGTTCAGCGGGCCGAGACGTTTGAGGTCCGCGGTCATGTGGTTGACCGTCGTCTGCAGCTCGCGCGCGCAAGAGGCGCAGATCCAGTCCAGGCGGAAGCGCTCCTTCTCGATGCCCAGGTCCTGGAGCATCTGGGACAGGAGCATCGCGCGCCGCATCGTCTTGTAGTTGCCCTCCTTGTAGTGGCAGTCGCCTGGGTTGCAGCCGCCGATGAGGACGCCGTCGGCGCCGTCGCGGAAGGCCTCGAGGACGAAGGACGGGTCGATGCGGCCCGAGCACATCACGCGGACGATCCGCATGTTCGGGGCGTACTTGACCCGGGAGATCCCCGCGAGATCCGAGGCCGCGTACGTGCACCAGTTGCAGAAGAACGCGACGATCCGCGGCTCCCAGGCTTCCTGGGCCTCCTTCGGCGGCTCCATCACCACGGCCATCTAGATCACCCCCGCGATCTCGGCCATCACGAGCTCCTTGCGGAAGTGCTGCTGGTCCATCGCGCCCGTCGGGCAGGCCGCGGCGCAGACGCCACAGCCCTTGCACTTGACCTCGGTCACGTGGACGACCCTCTTCTCCTCATCGTAGCCGATCGCGTCGTAGGGGCACATGCCGATGCAGACCTTGCAGCCCGAGCAGAGCTCCTCGTTGACCACGGCCGTGTAGGGCTGAATCTCGACCACCCCGCGGTGGATCAGGGAGAGCGCCTCGCTCGCCGCGGCCCCGGCCTGCGCGACCGTTTCCGGGATGTCCTTGGGGCCCTGGCACGCGCCCGCGATGAAGATGCCATCCGTGGCCGTGGACACCGGAGCGAGCTTGGGGTGGAGCTCCTGGAGGAAGCCCTCGTGGCCGCAGGAGAGGTTCAGCATGCGGCGGAGCTCTTGGGTGTCCGACTGCGGCTCCAGCCCGACGGCCAGGACGACCATGTCGACCGGGATGCGGCGGACGAAACCCGCGAGGGTGTCCTCCGCCCGGATGATGAGGTGGTCCTTCTCCGCGCGTGTAAGCGCGGCCTTGGTGACCTCGGCGACGCGGCCCCGGATGACCTTCAGGCCCTCCGAGAGCAGCCGCTCGTAGAACTCCTCGTAGCCCTTCCCCGGCGTCCGCATGTCGATGTAGAAGTTGTAGACCTCCGCGCCCGTCCGCTCCTTGATCAGATGGGCCAGCTTGAGGGAGTACATGCAGCAGACCTTGGAGCAGTACTCGTTCGTGTTCTTGTCCCGCGACCCCACGCAGTGGATGATCCCCACGGTCTCCGGCTTCCGCCCGTCCTGGAGGAGGGGCACGCCCTCCGTCGGACCCGTCGGGGAGAGGAAGCGCTCCATCTCCAGGGCCGTGTAGACGTTCGGGAGGACGCCGTATCCGTACTGGGGCTTGCGCCGCGCGTCGAACGGCTTGAAGCCCGTGGCCACGACAATCGTGCCCACCTTGAGGGACACGCGGTCGGGCTTCTGCTCCAGGTCGATCGCGTCCTTCTCGCACGCGTCGATGCAGGTCTTCTTGCACGTGCCGAGCCGGAGGTAGAGGCAGTCGTGCGGGTCGATGAGGACCTTCGTGGGCACGGCCTGCGGGAAGGGGATGTAGATCGGCTTGCGCTTCGCGAGCCCCAGGTCGAACTCGTTCGGGAACCGCGCGTCCTTGAAGACGCAGGCCTCGATGCACTTCAGGCAGCCGATGCACAGGTCCTCGTTGATGTACCGCGGCTTGTGCTCGATCGTCACATCGAAGTTGCCGACGTAGCCGTCGACGGAGACGACCTCGGAGTAGGAATGGAGGCGGATGTTGGGGTGAATCTTGACCTCCGTCATCTTCGGCGTGAGGATGCACGAGGCGCAGTCCAGGGTGGGGAACGTCTTGTCGAAGCGGGCCATGTTGCCGCCGATGGACGGCTGGCGCTCGACGAGGTGGACCTTGGCCCCGCGGTTCGCGTTCGCCAGGGAGAGGGACGCGTGCATCCCCGCGATGCCGCCGCCGATGACCAGGACGTTCGGGTTCACGGGCTCCGAGCGCGCCTCGAGCGGCTCCTGGAGCGTCACGCGGCGCACGCCGGCGTCAATGAGGGACTCCGCCTTCTCCGTCGCCTGGACCTTGTCCTCCGTGACCCAGGAGACCCCCTCGCGGATGTTCACCATGTTGAACAGGAAGGGGTTGATCCCCGCCTCGGAGACGACGCGGCGGAACGTGCGCTCGTGCAGGGTGGGGGAGCACGAGGCAACGACGACGCGGTTCAGGCCGTGCTCCTGGACGGCCTTCTTGATCAGGTCCTGGCCCGGGTCGGAGCACATGTACTTGTACTCCTCCGCGTGGACGACGCCGGGCAGGGCCGCGGCGAACTTGACGACCGCGGGCACGTCGACCACGCCCAGGATGTTGAAGCCGCAGTCGCAGACGAAGACGCCGATCCGCGGCGCCTCGGCGGGCGGGTTCATGCCTTCACCCCCGCGCAGGGGGCGACCAGGGGCACCCGGAGGAGCTGGTCCATCCCGAGCGCGTGGTCGTCGAGGCCGAAGGCCATGCCGAGCAGCTGAGTGAAGTAGAGGATGGGCAGGCGGACATCCTTGCCCTTCGCCTTGCAGATGCGTTCCTGGTAGACCTCGAGGTTGTACTGGCACAGCGGGCACGTGGTCACGACGGCGTCCACGTCCGCGGCTTTGGCCTCGCAGAGCAGGATCTCCACGAGGCGGAGGCCGACGCTCTGGACGCCCGCGGTGAGCATACCGCCGCAGCAGCGCGCCTTGTTGGGGTAATCCACCGGCGTCGCGCCGACGACGCGGCAGAGGTCCTCGAGGCTGTGCGGGGCCTGCGGGCTCGGGACCCCCGGGTAGGGCCGGAGGATCGCGCAGCCGTAGTAGGGAGCGACGCGCAGGTTCTTCAGGGGCCGGGTCACCCGCTTCTTCAGCACCTCCGGGCCCACGTCCGTGAGGAGGACCTCGAGAGGATGCCGCACGGCGACCCGCCCCTCGTACGGGAGACTGGCCTTCCCGAGGGCTGCGGTCACCCGCGCGCGGACATCGGGGTATTCCGCGAGGGTCGCCTTCGCCTTCGCCAGGGAGAGGTAGCAGCCGCTGCAGGGCGCGACGACATCCTGGCCGTCGAGCTTCTCCGCGATCGCCAGGTTCCGGGCCGCCATGGCCACGGCCATGTCCTGGTCCACGGAGAGGTACGCGGTGGCGCCGCAGCAGTTCCAGTCCGGGATCTCTTTCAGTTCCTGGCCGAGGGCGCTGAAGACGGCGAGGAGCGACTTCTCGTAGGGCGCGCCCGAGCCCTTCAGGCTGCAGCCCGGGTAGTACAGGTAGCCGGTCATGCTCCCGCCGCCCTAGAAGGCGCGGCGGCCGGGGCCGTGGGCGCGTGGCGGGGCTCGAGGGCGTCCAGGACCGCGCGCAGCGAGGCGGGGTCCTGCATCCGCTCCACGTGGAGGAGGCTCATGCGGTGCTTGCGCATGAGCCGCCAGGCGATGGGGAACATGGCGACCCCGGACCGCAGACCGGACTTGCGCACGACCTTGATCCCCATCCGGCTCTCCGTGAGGCGGCCGTTCTTCCGGACCATCTTGACGAACGCCTCCTCGACGGCGGGGACAACGAACCTCTGGTACTGGGATTCCTTCATCGCCATCCGCTTGGCGATGTACATGATGTCCGTGATCCGAATCTGCTGCGGGCACTCAACGGTGCATGCGTAGCAGGAGGTGCAGATCCAAATGGAGAGGGACCCCAGGACTTCGTCCCGGAACCCCCCGCGGATGAGGCCGATGATCCGACGGGGCGTCTTGTCCATGTAGATGGAGACGGGACAGATCGCGGAACAGGTGCCGCATTGGAGACAGTTCCAGATCGCGTCGCCGCCTGGCTCGGAGGCGACCTGGTTCGTGAAGCCCGCATCCAGCTCCTCTTCGTACTTAACCGTCCGGACAACCTGCAAAGGACCACGCTCCGAGCGGGAGCGGGGAGGATTCGCTCCCCAGGGGACCGAGACGCTCGACCGGCCGTCTCGGAGCGGCGACGCGCGCGGACTCGGGAATGGAAAAACCGGTTTGCCCGATTCCGCGGCTCCTCGCCCTCGGCCGGCTCGACATCACCCGTCCCCTTCGCGTGGATGCGGGGCCGCTCCCGCGCGTTCGTGCCTAGTCGGACACAGCACCCACCGCCGCGCGATGTACTGCCTCGGAGAGCCGTTTTCGGATGTTTGACGATTCTCTATACACTTCGCCAGCTAGCCACTATTTTCGGATGTATGAAATGACTTAGCGAAAAAAGTATATTCCAGCGTCCAGACGGGGAGACTCCTCCCGCGGGCCCCGCCCTAGGCGACGAGGCCGTCGTGCTCCGCCTGCTCGAGTAGGCGGAGGGTTTCCTGGGCCTCCTCGGGCGGAAGGACCTGGATGATCAGGCCGGCGTAGCTCACGACGTACTCTCCCGGGGAGACCGTCACCATGCTCGCGTCCGCCATCATCTCCTTACCCCGGAGATCGAGGAGGGCTCGGTTTCCCTCGACCTTGACCACGCGCGCGGGAATCCCGAGGCACATGTCGCGTCCCGCAACCGCCAACGTGGGACCCTTCGTTAAAGGTGCGGTCCCAACAGTACGCATCCGGACGAAGTCGACCCCTTCCGCGACCGGAACGGGCGGGGCACACCCGACCACCAGATCCGTAAAACGAGTAAATGCAGGCGTTCATGAATTACGTGTTAGCATTTTCTTCGGAATCGAAAATACGAGAATATATTGAAAATATCCATCGGCGTGCGAGGACCTATCATACATGCCAGGGGCGGGAGAGTCCCCTGGGAAGGTCGGAACCATGTGGGGCTTTGTCCTCGCAAATGTGGAACCGGGGAAAGAACCGGAGTTCTTCAGCAACCTCGGATCGATCCACCAAGTGCGCCATGTCTTCTACCTGTTCGACGACTACGAGTACCTGCTCGAGGTCGAGGCGGACTCCACCCAGGAGCTCGCGAAGGTGCTCACGAACCACATCCGGCACCTCCCAGGCGTCGAGCGGACGGCCTCCTACATCGAGGGCAACACGAGGGAGTTCGCTCCCCTGGAGAAGGAAGAGACCGGATCCCCGCGCGCGGAGCCGAGCATCTACTAGGCCGCCCCCGCGGCGGAGGAAGGCGCGGTCCGAGTCGCCGGAAGGACGGATGGGCCCGGTCGGAATCGAACCGACGATCTCGACTTTGTAAGAGTCGCGTCATCACCACTAGACCACGGGCCCGCGAGCCCGACCATCGGGACCGCGCCCTTAACCCTTGTCACGGAGCGGTCAGCCGAGCTCCTTCTCCGCTGCCTGCGAGAAACGCTCCAGGGCGGTCGAGAGACTCTCGGGGGTCCGCTCCGGAGGTACGACGAGGACGAGCATGGCCCGCCGCCCGACCTCCTGGATCAGGATCGTGGAGTCCGTCGACTCGAGGACGACCCGGTGGGGCGCCGCGTGCCGGAACTCCGTGGCCGCCGTCATGCCGGCACCGAGGATCGCGGCGCACATGATCGAGAAGGTCTCCGGGGACACGGAGGGCGGGAGGGCGGCGGCCACGATGCCGCCATCGCGGTTGATGACCGCCGCGGCCTCGGCCCGGGCCACATCGCGCAGGGCACGGACCATCTCCTCGAGCGCGCTCACGACGACCCCTCCCTCTCGAACACGCACTCCTTCGCGCCCGTGCTCACGCACTCGACCTCGTTGAGGCGGATGCGCTGTTTCGCCTTGGCCTCGAGGACCTTCGACAGGATGCCCCGCAGGCGGTGGCACGTCTCCATCTCCGAGCCCGGCGAGACCTCGATGGATCCGCGGACCCGGGCGCCCGAGTCCGTGAACGCGACGTCCTCGGCCCAGCCGCGGTCGACGATCATCTGGCGGCCGGCGGCCAGGGGGTCCTGGTTCGGCCCCAGGCCCTTGACGAGCTGGTCCGCGAGGACCATGCCCTCGCGGAAGAAGAGGCCGTGGCAGGCGTACGACATGACGCTCTCGTAGAGCTTGCGGACGGAGTCGAGTTCCTCCTGAGAAATCCGGACGAGTCGGGCCACCGCGGCGGACAGCCGGAGGACCGCCTATAAACTTTCGCCGCCGATTATCCGGACCTGCACTCCGGGCAGACGAGGAGGTTCCGGTCCCAGACCAGGTTGGTCGAGTACACGCCGCACGCCTCGCAGTGGCCCTCGACGCCCTTCGCGAACTGCGACTCCAGGCCGGCGCGGTCCCATTCCCGCGTGACTTCGATGAGCTGCGGCCACACGCGGATGATGTCGTTCTCCGTGAGCATGCCGACGAGCTGGCCCTCCTTGATCACGGGGAGCCGGCGGATCTTGCGGGCGGCCATGACCTTCGCGGCCTCCGCGACCTCCTGGTGCGGATGGATCGCGACGAGGGGCGCCGTCATGATCTCCTTGACGGTCGTCGCCTTCGAGGAGCGGTCCGCGGCGGCCACCTTCGTGACGATGTCGCGCTCCGTGACGATGCCCGTGGGCCGGCCGTCCTCGGTGACGATGAGGCTGCCGATGCGCTTGTCCCGGATCAGGGCCGCGGCCTCCGCGACGGTCGCCTCCGCAGGGATGGTGACGGGACTCGCGCTCATGATTTCCACAACGGGCACGCGCGCCTTCATGACCTCGCCGGGATGACTTACATGGCGGGGTCGATAAAAGGTTTGTGTCGGGCGGCTGCAGACGCCAGCGTCCGCAGATGCGACAACGTTAAGGGAC
The DNA here is from genome assembly GCA_021788795.1 of Thermoplasmata archaeon. Classification (GTDB taxonomy): domain Archaea; phylum Thermoplasmatota; class Thermoplasmata; order RBG-16-68-12; family RBG-16-68-12; genus RBG-16-68-12. The sequence goes on from JAJYKG010000019.1 coordinate 13,284, forward strand.
GCACCCCGCATTCCCGGAGGGATGCGCTACACGGACCCGGACGGAGTCCTGGCGGTGCAGATCGCCCGCGAGGCCCTCGAGGCCTTCGTCGAGGGCCGCAGGATGCGCTCCTTCGTCGTGCCCAAGGTGTTCGAGGAGAAGGCGGGCGCCTTCGTCACGCTGAACCGGCACGGAGTCGAGGAACCCTACGAGAAGCTCCGCGGATGCATCGGCTACCCGGAGCCGTTCTTCCCCCTGCTGAAGTCCGTTGTGAAGAGCGCGGAGGGCGCCGCGGAGGACCCGCGGTTCCCGCCCCTGCGGCCCGAGGAGCTCCCGGAGATCGTGGTCGAGGTGAGCCTCCTCACGCCGCCGGAGCCGATCGAGGTGAAGAAGCAGCGGGACCTGCCCAAGGAGATCCGCCTCGGCGTGGACGGCATCGTCGTCGCCCAGGGGCCCTCCCGCGGCCTCTTCCTGCCCCAGGTCGCGACGGAGCACCACATGGACGCGGAGACGTACCTGTCCGAGTGCTGCGTGAAGGCGGGGCTCATGCCGGACGCATGGCTCGACGAGGCCACGCGCGTCAAGCGGTTCCAGTCGGAGATCTTCGAGGAAGTCGAGCCGCGGGGCGCAATCGTCCGCCGCACGCTGGCGTGAGACCATGCGCGTCCTCCGGGGCCGCGTCTTCTACCGCGGCCGGGTCGAGCCGCTCGACGTCGGTGTGGACGAAGCGGGGAAGATCGCCGCGATCCGGAAGGTGATCGCGGGCGAGGAAGTCGAGGACCATGGAGACCGCCTCATCCTCCCCGGCGGCGTGGATCTGCACGTGCACTTCCGCGATCCCGGGCTCACGGAGAAGGAGGACTTTCCGAGCGGGACGCGGTCCGCCGCCCTCGGCGGCGTGACTACGGTCGCCGACATGCCGAACACGAGGCCCCCGGTCACGACGCGCGACGCGCTCCGGGAGAAGGAGGCGCGGGTGCGCGGACGGGCGGCCGTGGACTACGCCTTGTACGCGGCCCCGCGCACGGGCGCGTCGGTCCCCGAACTCTCGGAGGCGGCAGCGTTCAAGGTCTACATGGCGGAGAGCACGGGCGGGCTCCAGGTCGGCGAGGGCGCCCTGGGGGAGATCCTCGAGGCCGCGGCGCCGCGGAAGAAACTCGTGGTCGCCCACGCGGAGGACGCGCGGCGCTTCCAGAAGGATGAGGCCGCGACCCTGGCCGGGCACTCCCGCGCGCGGCCGAAGGAGTCCGAGGTGGACGCCATCCGGACGCTCGCGAAGCTCCGCGGCGACGGGCCCGTCCATGTGGCCCACGTGACCTGCGTGGAGGCCCTCGACGCGGTGCCCGAAGGGGTGACCACGGAGGCCACGCCCCACCACCTCCTCCTCGACCACACCCGGCCCCTCAAGGCCTTCGGCAAGGTGAACCCGCCCCTCCGCAGTCCGGAAGACCGGCAGGCCCTCTGGGACGCCTTCGCCGCGGGGCGCATCGACATCGTGGCCACGGACCACGCGCCCCACACCCGGGAGGAGAAGGAGGAGCCCTTCGGCGAGGCGCCCTCCGGCCTCCCCGGCGTCGCGACGTCCCTGCCGCTCCTCCTGCGCCAAGTCCGCGCCGAGACCCTCTCCCTGGAGCGGTTCGTCGACGCGACCGCCGCGCGACCCGCGGAGATCCTCGGGGTCCCGAAGGGGCGGATCGAGGTCGGCCGGGACGCGGACCTCATCGTGATCGATGCGAGGGAGGTCGTACGAATCACGCCGCGGCGGGTGCGGTACAAGTGCGGGTGGACGCCTTTCGAGGGCATGGAGGGCGTCTTCCCTCGCACGGTGTACCTGCGGGGCGAACGGGTCGTCGAGGACGGCGAGCCCATCGCCGAGGGTCTCGGACGGCGCCTTTCCGGGAACGAAGCCTGAGGCCACGGGCGCCTACGCGGACGTCGTCGCTTCCTCAATCGCGTAGTAGTACTCGCCGGACGACTTCTGCTCGCGGTCCAGGCGGGAGTCGAGCTTGTTGATCCGCGGCCGGTTCGTGTCCGCGTCGCGGCGGAAGGTGATGCCGACCATCCTCAGGAACCGGTTCATCCCCTCCCGCATCGGGAACGGCCCCTCGCCCAAGCCCGTGCGGCCCGGGTTCCCCGAGAAGACCATGATGCTGTCCGAGACCATGTCGATGAAGTAGACGTCGTGGTCGACGATGAGGCCCGTCTTGCCCTCGCGCTCCATCACGCGACGGATCGTCTT